>JAYTOD010000034.1:0-2214 GCA_043747995.1 Arenimonas sp. | reverse complement strand
TACCGAACTTAATGCGCCTGAAACCGCGATTACCTGGACTGTGGCTATTGCCGTGGGTTTAGCGCAAGTGGTTGCCGCAATTTTTCCTGGCACCTCGCGCTCGGCCGCAACCATTTTCGCGGCCATGTTGTTTGGCACAAAAAACCGTGTGGCCGCCACCGAATTCGCGTTCTTAGTGGGCATACCTACCATGTATGCCGCCAGTGCCTATGCATTACTGAAAGAATTTAATACGGGTGTGGATGAAAACTGGGGTGCATTCTCGGTCGGCTTTATAGCATCAACGATTACCGCATTTATTGCGGTGAAGTGGTTGCTGAAATACATCCAAACGCACCGCTTTACCGGCTTTGCTTGGTATCGTATTGCATTGGGTGGCGCACTGCTTTTACTGGTGCAGTAAGCGTTTAGTTTTCGGGATAACCTAAACGCACGGCAGATGGCGTTAACAACACAAACGCATCAGCAAAACTTGTTTGATAATTACGCCAATGCCCAGCAGGGAATTGATTAGCCATACCGCCCAAAGCTAGGATTGGTTTGGCTAATTGCACCGCGTCTGGCGCAACATCTGCTCCAAGCGCATTTTTTAATTGCGTGCTGATTTCATCTGCACGGCTATCCATGTCGTCTATCTGCACAAGATGTACGTGTTGCGGGCCGTTAGCAACGGTATCGGCTATGGCATGGAAACTAGCCGATAACCATTTTGCGGCTTGTTTAATATTGGGCGGAAACACATACGATTGAGCGCTGCCAAACACCATCCAGTTCAACAAAGCATCGCGCGGATCAATAATTAGTGCGAGTAGTTCAGTGCCTTGCAATGCATTGGCTGTGTATGCGTCCCAATGTGGAATCCAATCCAAGACATCTTTGGGCTGCAAACCAAGCGCAAGAATTCCGGTTTTCCAATTCAGCGCTGTACCTGCTTCAGGAGAACCAGGATTAGCACGCAGTGGGCCAAATCCGTCATCACGTGCCGGCGTTGGTTGGTTGCGATCAACCAACAAATTCGTGCCAAGAACCGGTGCAAGAACATTAAATACGCGCTCAACACGTGTACCAACCGGCGCCCACAATAAACGCCCGCACATATCTGGTTCAGTTGGCAATTCAACTGACGGACTTGGCGCAGGCAGAGTTTTTAATGGCAAAATAATTTGCGCCATTTCACTAAATATGCCGGCGGCGAGCTCAAACTGGCCGAGCTTATCGTGAATTACACCCAGCCAAGACAAAATCATACGTTGTGACTCAGGATTTCTTGCACTTTTAGCAAGTTGCTCAGCACGCACCAATGCCTGTTGTGGGTAATCACGAATTTCTTGGCGAAGCTTAACGAATTGCGCTAAGGCAAGATTTTCAGATAATAATAGCGCTTTATCGACAGCTACAGTCGCATCAGCAAAATGCCCCATTGATTCCAAATTCACAGACAAGGCTTCGTTTGCCATAGCGCTTTCAGGCAAATGTATCAGCCATGTATCAATCACTTTCTTGCCATCGCCATGTATTGCAAATTCAAACCCACAGCGTAACTGCCAAAGCGCATCGTTGAGTGGTTGCTTAACCAATTCATCATCAAGTAGATGTTTTGCTTGTTCAGTTTGGTTAGTTTGAATAAGCAAGGTACACACAGCTGCTAGCACTTGGCTATCATTCGGCCTTAGCAAATACACTGCGCGCGCATCTTCCAGTGCACCATCGAGATTTTGCAATGCGCTTCGTAGCTGACTACGCAAATGCAAATCCGCTTCTTCTACTAAGCCAAGCTGTATAACTGCAGATACTGTTTGCTCGGCATCCACCAGCAAATTTTGATCAAGCTGACTTTGCACTAAAGCACGTAAAATGCCTCTATTTTCAGGTGCTAGTTCAGTGGCACGCCTGAGCGCTTGCTCGGCAAATGCCGGCATTTTCTTCTGCAAATACGCTGTGCCAAGCCCGCTCAATGCCAGAGGATTATTTGGGCTAACCTCAATGGCTTTTGTAAAATACTGCAAAGCCAAATCAAAATCGCCAGAAGCTTGCGCAACAGAACCATTGGCAACCAACACATGCTGATCATCTGCATCAACGCGCTCAACTAAAAGCAATAAGCGGCGCGCTTCGGCTAGATTTTTTTGTGCTAGCGCAATGTGAATCAAGCCAATGTAAGCATCCAGCTGGTTCGGGTTCAAGGCCAAAGTATCCATTAAACCAGCCTGTGCG
>JAYTOD010000033.1:0-2580 GCA_043747995.1 Arenimonas sp. | reverse complement strand
TCCAAATCGGCAGCCTGAGCTGATAATGCGGCGGTAGAAAGAGCGATAGCGAGTAATGTAGTTTTCATGTTGACTCCAAAATTATAAGAAAAAATGCGGAAATGCTAAAAAGCACTTCATTCTGCAACTGCAGACGCACAACTTGGAGGCCCAAAGGTCATGGAAGTTTCATTACTATTGAATAATGTTAAGAATTGGTTCAGCTTGAAATTATTTAATGGGGTCAAAATAAAATTGACGATAATAAAAATTAATAAATAAAATACTATGTTATTCGTTTAAAACATATTCTAATTGCCGCCACACTTCATACACCGCCACCGCCACCGTGTTGGATAAATTCAAACTGCGTTGCCCGGCTTGCATTGGCAAGCGAACTCGCTGAGACTCTGGCAGTGCTTGCAATATATCTTGCGGTAAGCCGCGCGTTTCAGGGCCGAATAATAAAGCATCATTCGTTTTGTAGGCGGGTGAATAAAACGCTGTTTGTGCTTTTGAACTAAATGCAAACACACGTGGGGTTTTTAAAAATTCCATGCAAGAAGTGTAATTTGCATGGCGCTTTACATTGGCGAATTCGTGGTAATCCAAGCCGGCGCGTTTCACTCGCGCATCATCCCACACAAAACCAAGCGGCTCAATTAAATGCAAGCGCGCGCCGGTATTGGCACACAGGCGAATGATGTTGCCAGTATTAGGCGGAATTTCTGGTTCGAATAAAATCACATCAATCACGATGCGTTCCTTGCATTAATTCAGTTGGCACGATTTTAGCAAAATAGTTTGCGCCTGTAGTTTTTCTTTAGCAGGCACAACTTGGTCAAGCAACGGGAATTCGATAATGGTATTGACGGGCTTATCGCCTTGGTCATTTAAAATATTGCTGATGCCTTTGAAACGCAGCAGGCGTTTGCTGTTTGCACTATAGGTAATTTCAATATTGGGTGCAATAAAGCCCAGCCAACTATCCAAGCCCAGCTTGAAGCTCTGGGCGGGTTCTTTATTAAACGGCAGGCTATTAATACGTTGCAAAGTGAAGCCATAACTGGTTAAACGCGCTGGAACGGCGAACTGCAAGGTTTGACGGCGTGAGGCGGTTAATGCAGGCCAGCGGCTTTTAACGAACACATCAAAACCGGCATCGGCAACTAAGTTGCTGGAGCTACTGAGTAGTTTTTGCTGGCTTTTGCCATTACGCACCATCCAAAGCTCGGGATTATCCTTTTGCCAGCGCAGGCCTTCTTGGTAGTTAAAGCGGATATCGGTAAGGCTAAACTCAGGTGCAAACGTTGAGCGCGCGTAATTAATTTCTTTACGGGCAAATGCTGTGCCATTGGCGCAGCGATAAACCACAGTTCTATTTTTTAAGATATTGTTTTCACTGGTTGTCCAGTGCGATTCGGTATACAAAATCTTAGTTTTGGCTGAGTTCCAAGCCCGTCCTTGTTCATAACGCACCTCAGCATCCGCCAAACAGCTGGCAGAAAGAATCGTTAAGCAAGTGCCAATTAGTATGCGATGCATAGCCATAATCTCAAGTTTTCACGTGCCTACTATGCCTTATGGCCTAGTGTAGGGTGCGTCAATATACAATATCATTATCAATTTGCTGTTTAACATTAAAGGAAGATTTATGCGATTGGGTTCTACTACGGCTCTTGCGGCCGCGCTTGGTTTGGCATTATTCGGTTCAATGGCGATTGCACCTGTTGCGCAAGCAGCATCGAGTAAAGCCACTGTTGATATTGCTTATGAAGAATTCACCTTGCCAAATGGCCTGCGCGTGATTGTGCATACCGATCGCAAAGCGCCGATTGTAGCGGTGAATATTTGGTATCACGTGGGTGCTAAAGACGAACCCGCAGGTTTAGGTGGCTTCGCCCATTTGTTTGAGCATTTGATGTTTCAGCGCAGTGAAAATCACCGCGATGAATATTTCGTGCCATTCAAGAAAGTCGGCGTGACCGACCAAAACGGCACCACTAATACAGACCGCACCAATTATTTCCAGAACGTACCGACAACCGCGCTTGATACGGCTTTGTTCATGGAATCTGACCGTATGGGCTATTTGCTTGGCGCGATTGATCAAGCGGCTTTAGATGAGCAACGTGGCGTAGTACAAAACGAAAAGCGCCAAGGCGAAAACCAGCCGTATGGCCGCGTTTGGGATGCTTTGTCAAAATCCAGTTATCCCGCCAGCCATCCTTATCAGCACGGCGTAATCGGCTCGATGAATGATTTAAATGCGGCTTCACTGGAAGACGTAAAAACTTGGTTCAGCAGTTGGTATGGCCCAAACAACGCCGTGTTGGTTTTGGCCGGCGATATCGATTTGAAAACGGCTAAACAAAAAGCAATGAAATTTTTCGGCGCTATTCCTGCATCAGCCTCGATTAAGAAATTACCGCCGATGATTGCCGCGCGAACCACCTCAACCCGTGAAACCCTGACTGACCGCGTGCCACAAACACGTATTTATAAAATCTGGAACACGCCGCAGTACGGCACAGTAACAGCCGATGAATTAAGCGTTCTCGGGCTAGTCCTTGGAGGCAGCGGTTCATCGCGCTTAGATAA
>JAYTOD010000032.1:0-8544 GCA_043747995.1 Arenimonas sp. | reverse complement strand
TCGGCATACCATTGCTCTATATTGTCTGGTGGCACATCCATTAAACGTAGCGTTCCATCCATAACATTGTGAAACACTGGCGCAGAAACCAAGCCACCGTAATACGCGCCACCTGATGGCTCATGAATAACAATAGCCATCGCGAATCGTGGTTTTTCAATCGGTACGATACCGGCGAATAATGAGATATAGCGTTTTTCATAACCCCCGCCAACTGCACGGCGCGAAGTGCCGGTTTTGCCTGCCACCCGATAGCCTTTAACTGAAGCAAGAGAAGCTGTGCCTTCGGCACTACTTACACCCTCTAGCATATGCAAAACTTGCGAAGCAATAAGCGAATCAATCGCTTTGTGTTTCTCTGTTTGCCCGCCTTTAATAAACGTTGGGCTAACCCGAATACCGTTGTTAGCCAGTGTTGCGTATGCCTGCGCAATTTGTAATGGCGTTACTGATAGTCCGTAGCCGTAAGATATAGTGGCCTTTTCAACCGGGCCCCATCTATTCGGCGCCGATAACACCGCTGAAGACTCACCCGGAAATCCTGAATTAGTTTTCTCGCCAAAGCCAAACCGCGTTAACACATCGTACATATGCTTATTGCTCATCATCGCAGCGAGTTTTGCAGCGCCAATATTCGATGATTTCACCAATAACCGACGCATATCCACTGGCCCATAATCATGTGTATCGGACACATAATAATTGGCAATTTTGTATTTTCCAGGTCCGGTTGCAATCAGCATATTTGGATCTATGCCGTCTTCCAATGCTGCTGCTACGGTGAACGATTTAATCGTTGAGCCCGGTTCAAGCACATCAGTCACCGCCGCATTACGGCGCAGGCTTGGCGAGATCGCCACGCGCGAATTAGGGTTATAAGATGGGTAATTTACCATCGCTAGAATTTCTCCGCTCGCAACATCTAGCACAACTGCTGAACCTGCGCGCGCATGGTTTTCTAATACCGATTTTTTCAATTCGGTGTAGGTCAAATATTGTATGCGTCGATCTATTGATAAGGTTAAATCCTTACCATTTTCAGCGGCCTGGATTAAGTCAACATTTTCAACAATACGGCCACGACGATCACGGATGATTTTTTGCTTGCCGGGCGTGCCCGTCAACCAATCATCATAGGCTAACTCCATACCCTCAACACCATGTTCATCTAGATTGGTGAAGCCCAAGACATGCGCCATTACTTCACGATGTGGATAAAAACGACGAAACTCACGACTGCTATACACACCGGGGATTTCATGATCCATCACAGCTTTGGCTGCATCCGGATTCATATGCCGACGCAGGTACACAAACTGCTTATCTTTCTTCTGTGCAAGTTTGAGGGTCAGCTCATCTTCAGGCAAATTCAAGGCCTTGGCTAATTCCGCTATACGTTTGACATCCACTAATAATTCTTTTGGATTTACCCATATTGATTCAACTGGGCTGGACACCGCCAACGGCTCGCCATTGCGATCGGTAATCATGCCGCGCGTGGTTGCTATTGGTACTTCACGCAAGAAGCGCTCATTACCGGCACGCTGGTAGAAATCTTCAGTAATCAGCTGCATATAGGCTGCGCGTGCTACCACCACCGAACCACACAGTAGCAACACGCCCACAATCCAAACCAAGCGTTTACGCGGTTGTGTGCTACGCGTTTGAATTTTCATGGTTGCACCACTGTAGTTTCAGCTTCCAATGGAAAATGCATACTGAGTTTTTCGGTAGCAATACTGACAATACGATTGGTCTCTGCGACGGTCGCCTGTTCGGTTTGCAAGCGTCGAAATTCAATATTGAACTCATCGCGCTGGCTCTGAAGTTTGCTTATTTCGACATACGCCTGACGATGGCTGTGGCGCGCAAACACAACCGCAATGGCACTGGTCAGCATAGCCAGCAACAGCGCCGCTAATATAAATAAGCGCGCGCTCATGCACCACCTATTTTTTCTGCAACACGCAGCACTGCGCTGCGCGCTCTCGGGTTTTCGCGTAATTCGCTCAAGCCGGCTTTCAGCGCGCCGGACACATCCACTAAGCTGGCGGTGAAATCTAATTCGGTTGGACGCCGACGATCACCGGCCGGCGCTTTGGCACACTTAGCAATAAAACGCTTAACAATACGATCTTCAAGCGAATGAAAGCTGATTACCGCCATCCGGCCACCCGGCCTCAGCAAATCATGAGCTGCTTGTAAGCCTGCTTCTAAATCAGCTAATTCGCGATTAATAAAGATTCGAATCGCCTGAAAACTGCGAGTTGCTGGATGAATTTTGCTGTCGCCACGGCCCACTATGCTGGCAATGCATTCGGCCAATTGCGCAGTACGTGTAAAAGGCGTTTCTAGTCGCTTTTCGACCAAAACACGAGAAATCTTTCGGCTCATTTTTTCTTCGCCGTATAACCACAAGACATCGGCTATTTCTTTTTCTGAAGCGCGCGCCAGCCATTGTGCCGCTGATTCGCCAAACGCGGTGTTCATGCGCATATCGAGCGGGCCATCAAGGCGAAAGCTAAAGCCACGCTCAGCCACATCCAATTGTGGCGATGAAACCCCTAGATCGAATAGCACGCCATCTAATCCAGCAGCCGCTTCATTCCAGGATGGCATTTCAGCGAATGAGCCGTGATAAAGCGTTACGCGTGAATCATCAAGGAAATGCTGTTGGGCAAAATCGACTGCGTCCAGGTCTTTATCCATAATCAGCAAACGACCATCTGTGCCTAATTTCGCAAGGATGCCGCGCGCATGGCCACCACGCCCAAACGTACCATCAAGATACGTACCATTTTCTTTGATTTGCAGGCCGTCCATAACCTCTTTCCACATGACCGGAAGGTGACGGGGAGTCTGCATCTGCACAGATGTCCCTTGTGTCATGGTTACAGTCTCAGATCAAGCATGGCGTCACTGACGTCTTCTTCAACAATACTTTGTTGAATTTGCGCCAAGTGAGCTTGCTCGCTCCATAATTCGAACTTGTTACCCATTCCTAGCAGAACGGCACGTTTTTCGATGCCTGCGGAATGACGGTGGTTGGTAGGAAGCAGTACCCGCGCATTACTATCGGGCTCTAACAAAGTAGCGGCTCCCACTAATTTAAGCTGCAAACTGCGGTGTACTTTTTTTGCATTCGGCAAAACCATTATTTCATCACGTAGCTTTTGCCAAATAGACTCAGGGAATATCCACAAACAGCCTTGCTCAAAAGGGTTATACGTTAAAATTAGGCGATTGTTGCAAGCGTCAGACACCAACTCACGAAAGGCGGTTGGGATTGCCAAGCGTCCTTTGTCGTCAATGCTGATTGCGGTTTCACCTTGAAACATATCCACTAAATCCCACTATTTCCCTCGATTACCCACATTAGTGTTCTAAAAAGCCAAAGTCAAGTACTTTTCACAGTACTTTCATTTGTCTAATCAAGGGTTTGCGTCATACTTCAGAAAATAGATTAAGAAGTATTCGGTATATGTTGTTTATGTTGAATTTTACTGATTTTGATGAACCATCTAAATCTACCCACAAAATTATCCACAGGCTATCCTTCGCTTAGCCATGATGAAAAAGCTATATGCGATGCGCGAAAAACAATTGGTAAATCAGGACTTCCTACACACGGATTTTTTCTCTAAATGTGTCAAACTTAAATCTCACTAGGAGCTAAATAATGGAACAACTCGGGCGTACTTGGGATTTATTGAAATCATGTTTTGCCATTTTGCGTAGCGATACCGAATTGTTGCTGTTCCCGATCATTTCTGCATTGGTCAGCGTTGCCGTGCTGGCAATATTTGTGCTACCGCTAATTGTTGCTGGTTTTTTCGAGCATAGCTTTACCGCGTTGAATCTCATCATTTTTTTTCTGTTTTACCTTTGCCAGTCGATGGTGTTGTTTTACTTTAATGCTGGCCTAGTGGGTGCGGCATTAATTCGGCTCAGCGGCGGCAACCCGAGCTTTAGCGATGGCATTCGTATAGCCAGTGCGCATGTTAAACCCATCTTTGGCTATGCCGCTGTTGCTGCTACAGTGGGCGTTTTGTTGCGCACCGGCCGTAAGCGCGGACTGAACAACACGCTTGGGAAAATGGCTGGAATGGCGTGGAATGTGGCTACCACACTGGTTATTCCTCTCATCGTTTCACGCCCAATTGGCCCATTGGACGCCATTGCAGAAAGCACCACATTGTTGAAAAAAACCTGGGGCGAAAATATCATGGGTGCGGTGGGCATTTGGGCTGGATTTAAAGCTATTACATTTATTTACATAGTGATTTCGGTTGCAGTTGTGATTGCCTGTCTTCAAGCCTCAGGTATTTTGGCTGGCACTATTGGCTTTATTGCATTGCTCGGATTAATTATTTTAATTATATTAAAATCGGCCATTTCCGCTATTTACACGGCAGTTTTATTTCACTATGCCACTGAAGGGAATGCACCAGATGGTTTTGCCAGCCAACAATTAGATTTGGCTTTTGCACAGAAATAAGCGCGCTAGTCAGCAATAGGCGCTAATAGTAGGATGCGGTGCTTGCTTTTAAGTGGCGGAGCTGGTCTGTAAGCCGGGTTCTGTCGTGGACAACCATTCATCTAGGCTTTGCCTCGCGGCAAAGCTCAAGCAGCACACCCGCATGCGAACCGAGCCGATTCATAGCATGCCTATTTGGCCTTGCTCCAAGTGGGGTTTACCCTGCCCTGCGACGTTAACCCCGCAAGCGGTGGGCTCTTACCCCGCCATTTCAACCTTACCACGCACAAACATCATTACTGATGCCTGCCGTTCGGCGGTATATTTTCTGTTGCACTAGCCGTCGGCTCACGCCGCCCAGGCGTTACCTGGCACTTTGCTCTATGGAGCCCGGACTTTCCTCGACCTTACGATCGCGGTTGTCTTGACCAACTCCGCCACACATATTGTCGCATAGATGGTTTGTAAGGTGGTCTACAACACTCCTTAGCCGCCGTATAAAGCTTTGCGTGGCGCACCGCTTAAATCGGCAGCGATTTTTGCGGCCTGAGACGGCTTCATCACTTCCGCCAATTTGGCATATAAACGCCGCCCTTCACTAAGTGCGGCATCTTCGTCTTCCGGTGCGCCAGTAATAATCAACACAAATTCACCCTTACGTTGATTCGGATCCGCGCCGACTTTCTTGGCGATGGCTGCCAAATTGCCATCAAGCACTGTTTCGAACAACTTAGTGATTTCACGCGCCAAAACCGCTTCGCGTTCAGCGCCGAATGCCGTTTGCATGTCAGCCAGACATTCTTCAATGCGGTGCGAGCTTTCGTAAAATACCAAAGTGCGCGGCTCGCTTGCTAATTTCTGTAAGCGCTCACGCCGAGCTGATGCTTTATGCGGCAGAAAGCCTTCAAAACTGAAGCGATCGCTAGCAATTCCCGCCACCGATAGTGCAGCAATAGCGGCGCAAGGGCCGGGAATCGGGCTTATTTCCACGCCCGCTGCGCGCAGTTCGCGCACTAAACGATAGCCCGGATCAGAAATCAACGGCGTGCCGGCATCGCTAACCAAAGCCAAGCACTTACCAGCCTGCAGTTGCACCAATATCTGTTGCACGCGATCCGCTTCATTATGATCATGCAAAGCCAACATGGATTTTTCCAACCCAATGGCATTCAGCATTTGCCGGGTATGCCGGGTATCTTCCGCGCAAATCAGATCAACTTGCGCCAACACATCACGGGCACGCGGGCTTAAATCGGCTAAATTACCAATTGGCGTGGCAACTACATACAAACAGCCCTTTTTTAACGCGAACATTGCTAAAATCCTACTAAGAATTGCCACCATCATAGCGTTTGCTAAAGGGATTTGGGTTATGCGTGTCTTATTTGCTACTACTATGCTGTGTTTGTTGGCTGCTTGCAGTACTACGCCACAAAAAGCAGGTGTGCCCTCATCTAATCCCATGGCACATACCGATCCACTCAGTGAAGCGCGGGCACGCAATCAGCATTGGCTAAACCCGCATTTAATTGATGGATTTCCTGCCAGCACCGAAAGCAATTATCGCCCGCCGGAACGCTTAGCTATTTTGCTGCCACAAACCGGCAGTTTGGGTGTGGCCGGCAATGCCATACGTGATGGCATTTTGGCTGGCTATTATGCCGAAACTCGGCAAAAACCCAGCATCCGCTTTTACAACAGCCAAGGCAGCGCAGAAGGCGCGAAAACTGCTTATCAGCGCGCACTGAAAGATGGCGCGCAGATGATCATTGGGCCCATCGGCAAAGAAGAAGTGGCCGCCATAGTCGAAATGGCCGACAGCATTCCGGTATTAGCTTTGAATAACGTACTGAATCCAAATAATAAATTTTTATTGAATTTTTCCATGACACCAGAACGCGAAGGGGAATTATTAGCTGAACACTTGCTCAGCAAAAACTTAAAGCAAACTGCGCTGTTTTATCAAGCCAGTGAATCTAATACGCGCGTATTGGCGGCATTTGAAAAGGTCTACACAAAATCCGGCGGCATACTCGTCGCTAAAGCCATGGCACCACAGTTCAGCAAAGATGAACCCACTGCCACAACCACCAAGCCAACACTACCAGATGGCCTTACCCGCGCCAACGCTATTGTTTTACTTATGTCTGGCACAGCGGCAAAATCAACACGCGCAGCTTTGGCTTTAAACGGTGCTAGCGCAATACCCGTATTTGCTAACAGCGAAATAATCGATAATACCGACCAAAAAACTAATTCGCAACTTGATGGCATTACGTTTTTACACATGCCTTGGCAAACCGCAAAAAGCAATGTTCAGGGCGTAAATGCCCTACAACTTAAAGCGCTGCCTAGCTCTCGCGGCGGCGGCTCACGCTTAAATGCCTTTGGTTTGGATGCTTGGCTAATTAGCACACGTTTGCAAACTTGGCTGAGTAGCCCAAATACCACCATCAATGGCGCCACCGGCACATTGCATTTGGAGCCCGATGGCCAGATTGAACGCAATCTGTTGTGGTCAGTGTTTCAAAATGGTATTCCACAAGCCACTAATGCCAGCCAACCTTAGCCCAAAACAACAACAAGGCCAGTTGGCGGAAATCTGCGCTTTGGGGTTCTTGCAGAATAAAGGCCTGCGCCTGATTGAGCGAAATGCACAATACAAATTTGGCGAGTTAGACATTGTGATGCGCGACGGTGAAACTTTGGTGTTTGTGGAAGTGCGGCAACGAAAATCAGATTTATTCGGCGGTGCCGCCCAATCGATTGACCGGCGAAAAATGAAAAAATGCGCACTGGCTGCCCAATGTTGGCTTAAACAACACGCGCAATTCGCGAACATGCCATGCCGGTTCGATGCCGTGTTGCTCACTGGCACTGAAAACAACTGGCAAATCGACTGGATCCAAAATGCATTTGTGTTTCAGGATATTTTCTAGTATGGATCATTCAATCTTTAACGCGTTTGAACATGCACTCGGCAAACAATTGGTATTAACTGGCGTCGCCGATTGTATTGCCTATGGTTTTGATAATTCGTCTTATCAGCAGAATCCGGCAATGGTACTTCTGCCCACCAGCACCGAACATGTGCAAGCAGCAGTGAAGCTGGCGCGGCAATATAAGCTGCCACTCACCGCCCGCGGGCGCGGCACTAACACTACTGGTGCCAGTATCCCGGTAGCGAATGGCATCGTCATTAGTTTCGAACGTATGAATCAGATTGTTCGCATCTCGCCCGATGATCGCACCGCAGTTGTGCAACCTGGCGTGCTGAACGGCGATTTACAAAACGCGTTGCTTGAGTTCGCCTTGTTCTGGCCACCCGATCCAACTTCGGCGCCTTATTGTTCAATTGGTGGCAACATTGCCTGCAATGCTGGTGGCCCACGTGCGGTGAAATATGGTGCCACACGCGATAACGTGTTGGCGCTAAAAGCGATTACTGGCACCGGCGAACTAGTGAAATTTGGCGCAGCAACCAGCAAAAATGCATCGGGTTTCGACCTTTCGCGACTGCTCATAGGCTCGGAAGGCGGCTTGGCTTTGGTGGTTGAAGCGACGCTAAAACTCACTCCAAAACCGGCTGCAAGGCAATTGCTGCGTGCTTTATACCGCGATGTTGAATCGGCCGCACATGCCGTTGCGCGTTTAATGAATCAGCCAAACACGCCTTCGATGTTGGAATTTATGGATGCCACTGCCATCACTTTAGCACGCGATATTGGTGGGGCAGACTTGCCCGATGCGGGAGCGCTACTCATAATTGAAACCGATGGCGATGCCGAACAACTGCCGCAGGCTTTGCACAAATTATCTGATATAGCTAACGGTGAAGGTTGCATCGATATTTCCGTGGCGCACAGTGACGCCGAACAAAACCAACTGCTAGCCGCGCGTAAAGCACTATCGCCGGCATTGCGTTCTTTGGCCACCGGAAAAATCAATGAAGACGTGGTGGTTCCTGTTTCGCAAGTACCCGCGTTGGTAAGATTTGTGGAACGTTTAAGCGCTGAACAACGCTTGCTTATCGTGTGCTTCGGGCATATTGGCAATGGCAATGTGCA
>JAYTOD010000031.1:0-24067 GCA_043747995.1 Arenimonas sp. | reverse complement strand
TTGGAATACGGCTCAGTGAAATCCACATGCAAGATTTCGGAGCCGAGCTCTTCGCATAAAGTGGAAATCCTGCCCCAGGTGTAATCTATGATTTGCTCCGGCACAGCCAACACTCGTGGCCCGTATTGTTCAGTGATTCCGCCCACAGTATTGATGGCCAAGATTGATGTTGCGCCAAGATCTTGCAGAGCTTTCAGATTGGCCCGGTAATTCACTTTATGCGGCGGCAAGCCATGCGCTTCGCCATGCCGTGCTAAAAATGCTATACGTTTTTCACCTAATTGTGCAATGCGGATTGGCCCTGATGGCACGCCATAGAGGGTATCAACCGAAACCGCATCAAGCCATTCAAGGCCAGCAAGCCGATAAACACCGGTACCACCAATCACTGCTAAATCAATATTCATTACACTTTCAACGCATAAATAGCTGGCAAGTTACGCCCATGCTCATTCATGTCCATACCATAACCGTACACATACCGATCTGGCACCAACAAGCCGCAATAATCCGCTTTAAGGCCAAGCACACAGCGATCATGCTGTTTGGTTGCCATTACTGCAATTTTTACTTTTAATGCACCTTGATCTTCACACCAATCTCGAACGGCTTTTAAGGTATGCCCCTCATCAAGGATGTCATCAACTAAAAGCACCGTGCGACCTTCAATAATGGTGGTTGGCCTATGCAACCAAGCCAAACCAGAACCACTCATTTCACCTCGATAGCGTGTGGCATGCAGATAGTCAAATTCCGCATCGAAACCAAGTTCGAGCGCCAGTTTGGCAGCAAAAAATAAGCCACCATGCATTAAAGTGAGAAACACAGGGAATTGACCATGCAAATCTTTTCGAATTTTTAATGCCATTAAATCAATAGCACTCTCGATTTCAGCGCGATTAAACACTAGCTCAGAGCAAGCGATTACATCTTGGATTTTATGTCGCATTACGACTGCTCCATGGAATTGATGGCATCTAACGCCGATTGGTATTGCGGCTGCTGAGCAAGATTTTGCCATGAAACCTGGCGCTTAGCACGCAACACATCAAGCTTTGTGTAGTCGTATTCGCGTTCTGGCATGGATTCTAAGGCAGACGCTACCAATACTGGTGGGCAAACCAACACCACATCGCAACCAGCGTTCAAATGCAGCGCAATTCGCGCACTCACACCACCAGCGCTTTCGGCTGCCGCCATACCAATATCATCGCTGATTACTAAGCCCGTAAAACCCAATGTGTTTTTCAGCACTTCATGTATCCAAATTGCTGAATAGCCTGCAGGTTCATCTGCAATGCATGGATAACGCACGTGCGCCATCATCACCGCTTCCGCACCAGCCAGTATGCCGGCTTTAAACGGCATTAAATCAATCTGCTCAATCTCAGCAAAACTGCGCGCATCGCAAGCATCGTCAAAATGCGTGTCTTCCAAAACCGAGCCATGACCCGGGAAGTGCTTTAAGGTTGCCGCCATACCAGCTTGCTGCATACCATGCACATACGCAGTGATACAGACAGCTACAGTTTCTGGTTCGGCAGAAAACGCGCGATTACCAATCGCCAAATTGCCACGTCCCAAATCGGCCACCGGCGCGAAACTTAAATCTAACCCAGCCGCAATAATTTCTGAGGCCATTAAAAAAGCATGCTCATGCGCCAAGGCAAATGCTGCTTCTTGCTGCAACGCGCCTATAGCTTCTAGGCACGGCAATTGCACAAAGCCCGCTCTGAAGCGCTGTACACGTCCGCCTTCTTGATCAACACAAAGCAGTATTGGGCGCGCTGAGGATTCTCGAATGGATTGGCAGAGTTCTTGCAACTGTTCTTTGTTAGCAAAATTACGCGAAAATAAAATAACACCCACTACACTTGGATGTTGTATCTGCATGCGTTCTTGATTAGTTAATGTATGACCTGATATTCCTATAATAAGCATTGTTTTTCCTCATCAGACCAGAGTGTATATGGCTTAGCTGATAATTGCATATTGTAATAGCGCAGTTGATCAGTGACTTCATGACCGAGCCAATCTGGGCGTTGAAAGTCTTCGTGTTCATGCTCCAATTCTATTTCGGCCACAATTAAGCCCGTATTTTCCGCAGCGAACTCATCAATTTCCCAAAGATGGTTGCCAAAATGCACTAAATGCCGAGTTTTGTCGATGCATATTTGGCTACTCAAACCCATCAGTTGTTCGGCATCTTGCAAGGGAATGGGGTATTCAAACTCTTGCCTTTTAGCACCCAATTCTCTGGATTTAATATTAATATTGGCCAACTGATTGAACACCCGAACACGCACCGAGCAGTGTTCGCGGCCATAAGCCAAGGCTTGGCTATCATTCAAATAAGCCTGCGCAATACGTGTGCTTTGATACACCAAGACGCGCCAAGCATCGTTGCCTAATAAAAATTTGCGTTCAATTTCAATGGCCATTATGTTGCCTCGAAAACGGCAATCGATTCCACATGCGCCGTTTGCGGAAACATATCCATGGCACCGGCTTTCACTAAACGATAGCCGCGTTCGTGCACTAAATAGCCCGCATCGCGCGCTAGTGAGGCCGGGTGGCAGGATACATATACTATGCGCTGAACGCCTTTAAGGTTCAGCTGTTTCAGCACCTCCAAGGCACCAGCACGTGGCGGATCGAGTAGAATTTTATTGAAGCGTGGGGTTTTCCATAATTGCGCAGAAATATCTTGCGTTAAATCTGCGGCAAAAAAATGCGCGTTGGAAATGTTATTACGCGCGGCATTTTGCTTGGCGCGCTCAACCAAACCTTGATCGCCCTCAATACCCACCGCTTCACTAACCCATTTTGCCAAAGGCAGAGTGAAGTTACCTAATCCGCAGAATAAATCTAGCACCACATCAGTTGTTGATGGCTGTAGCAATTGCAATGCTTTTTCAATCATCACTTCGTTAAGCTTGGCATTGACTTGGATAAAATCCAATGGCTTAAATTGGAAATGAATACCGGATGCCAGCGAAAAAGACAAAGGCTGCGGATTTTCCGATAAAGACAGCACCGTGTGTATGTTACCTGCTTGCAAATACAACTGCACATTATGCGACTGTTCAAATACTTTTAAGCGTTCAATATCTACCGCTTCAAATGCTTGGTGATGACGCAAAACTAAGGCGATTGGGCCATCACCAGAGACAAACTCAATTTGGGTGATTTCTTGCCGATTCTGTAATGAATTAATCAACTCTGACATCGGCGTAATTAGCGTTGATAATTCCGGCACAATCGTTTCACATTGCTGCAACTGCGCCACAAAGCGCGGATCATGCTCGCGGAAGCCAACCAACACGCTGCCCTTTTTCTCTACATAACGCACCGAGAAACGGCCTTTGCGACGATAGCCCCAAGCATCCGCAGTTAGTACTGGCAATATCTCTTCAGGCGTTACATGGCCAATGCGTTGCAGATTATCAATTAAGGTTGTTTGCTTGGCTGCAATTTGTTTTTCGTTGGAAAGATGCTGTAAAACACAGCCTGAGCATGTGCCAAAATGCGGACATCTTGGTTCAACTCGGTCTGCTGAAGCGTTGATGACGCTGACTAACTTTGCTTCCTCAAAATGACGATTACGGGCTGTTTGCACAGCGGTTACGCGCTCCCCTACCAAAGCACCGGAGACGAACACCGCTTTACCTTCCACTCGGCCAACGCCACGGCCATCGTGTGTTAAGCCATCGATGATGAGATCATACTCAGGTTTTGCTTTTAAGCCCACTCGTGCCACAATTAAATATCCTAGCCAAAGATGTATTTTCGCAGAAAACAGCATGCAATGGAAAAGCAATGATCAATTTAAGATTATTTAAGCAATGAAGCGTATTTTACTGATAGAAGATGATGACATAAGCCAAGTGTTTATGGCTGATGCAATTGCACTGCTTCCAGCCACCTGTATATGCTGCACTGGCTTTGCACTGGCGCGGCAGCTTTGCCAAGATACCGACTTTGATTTAATTATTTCTGATGTGAATGCGGCTGACGGCAGTTTATTTGACCATGTCGAATTTCTGCCTGCAAATTGCAAAAAACTCGCTGTTAGTGCTGAAATAAATCCGAGCATTACCGATCGCTTGATGAAAATTGGCATGCATGATGTACTGGCCAAACCAATGAGTATTCTTGCCTTGCACGCTACGCTTTCACGATTATTGGAACTGAACGACACACCCACAACACCACATTGGGATAAGCAAAAAGCCTTGCTAGCGTTAGGGCAAAATGAGTCTATTTTGATTAGCTTGCAGGCAATGTTTAAAGCTGAACTGCCGCTAATGATGAAACAAATTCAGCATGCATTCGAGCACCAGCAGCACAACACGATACGCGATGAACTGCACAAGCTAAAAGCAAGTTGTGGTTTTTTAGGTGCCAACCGGTTACTGAACGAATGCGTGCGCTTAGATGCTGAAATTTCGGCGCAGAATGTTGATCGCTTTATGGATGTTGCAAAACAAACCTTAGCGCTTATTTAAGCATAGCCTGGGTTAGCTCGCCCATGGTTTTCCAGCTACGCGGTACGCTATTGCCAAGGTGTAGGCTAATCACTGAGTGCATAATTTTACGCAACTGCAGCAAGCCCGGCTTGCTTGGCAAGGTATCGTTGATAAAGCTGATTAAATCCTGGCCAGATACTGCACCAGGCGCACTTGCTTCACAGGCCAATACGCCTAGTTCATTGTGTACACGGTAAAAATGCACAGCTTCAAGCTGTTCACCATTGGCACTATATGACCAAGGCGTCATGTAGCCTAAATGCGTGATTAAATCCCGTTCGAAGCGTCTAACCAACCATGCTAAGTTTTCTGTTGTCGCCAAGTCGTTACGCCCATGCAAAAGCAGCTGGAATAACTCTACATCACCATCATGGCGCGGACAAAGTTTCAAAATCAATTCATTGAAATACATGCCAGCCATCAAACGCTCGCCGTTCACCATTAGAGCATCTGAAAGCAATTCAGATTGCGTTAATAGGCCAAGCTCAGACTTTAGTTGAAAGCAGATTTTTACATGCTGCAACGGCTGAAGTTGCGCGCGCAGTATGTGTTTTTTGGTACTGGTTACGCCTTTTGCAATTAGCCCTAACACGCCATAATCTTGGGTTAAAACATCAAGCTGCAAGCTGGTTTCGCGATACGCGCGTTTGTGCAGAATAAGTGCTGGCTGCCAATCAACACGCACTATTCGTTATAGCCAAACCGTGCCAGCGCGGCCTCATCATCCGACCAGCCATCACGCACACGGCACCACGTTTCCAAGAATACTTTTGACCCGAATAATTTTTCCATACCAATACGCGCCGAGGTGCTGATTGATTTGAGCCGCTCGCCCCCTTTGCCAATCACAATCGCTTTCTGGCCTTCTCGTTCCAGCCAGATAACCGCACCGATTCGTAGCAATTTACCATCTACTTCAAATTTTTCGATTTCAACGGTTGCAGAATACGGCAGTTCATCGCCTAAACGCTGCATTAGCTGCTCTCGTACCAATTCACCAGCTAAAAAGCGTTGGCTTTTATCGGTGATTTCATCTTCGCTGTATAAAGGCTCGGATTCTGGCATACGCTTAATCAAGCTGCTGGTTAAATCGGCAGTGCCTTTGTTTTTCAGTGCTGAAATAAGATGCACGGACGTAAATTCGCGCTGCTCGGTAATTTCTTTAATAAACGGCAATAATGCATCTTTATCTTTGAGTTTATCAATCTTATTAATCACCAACAATACCGGCACAGCAGAATCGTTCAATGCTTGATAAGCTAAGGCATCATCGCTGTGCCAACGGCCCGCTTCAATTACCAAAACTGCCGCATGCACATCGGAGACTGCACCGCGAGCGGCACGGTTCATGTAACGATTCATGGCTCGCGTTTGTTTAGCATGTATGCCCGGGGTATCAACGAGCACCAATTGCCCTTCAGGGAAGCTTGCAATACCTAGCATCCGGTGCCGCGTTGTCTGTGGCCGTGAGGACACAATACTGACTTTACTGCCGACTAACGCGTTCACTAAAGTCGATTTACCTACATTCGGACGGCCTATCACTGCAACAAAACCTGCACGATATGCATTCGTTTGTAATTCACTTGTCATTTATCTTGCCCTAATTGTATTAATGCCATTCTGGCGGCTTCGGCTTCTGCTGACTTGACCGAGGAGCCAATGCCTTGGGTTCGAATACTCAGTTGCTCGATGTTGCACAATACTTCAAATTCACGTTGGTGATCTGAGCCTGTTGCCTTCACTAAATGATAGATAGGCAGGCTATGTTGTTTTGATTGTAGCCATTCCTGCAGCCGGGTTTTTGAATCTTTGCCAAGTTTTTTGGTGGTAGACATTTCTAAGCGGTTGCCAAACCATTGTTGAATGAGAGAAACACAACCATCCATTCCTGAATCTAAATACTTGGCTGCAATAATCGCTTCAATTGCATCGGCAAGTATGGAATCACGGCGATGGCCGCCAGTTTTCATTTCACCACTGCCTAATTGCAACATGTTGCCAATAGCATTTTCTCGTGCAATTTCTGCTAAACATGTTTCGCGAACCAGTAAGGAGCGTGCGAGTGTTAGCTCGCCTTCGCTGGCTTTAGGAAATTTCCGGAACAATGCCTCAGATATTACTAAGCCCAATATGGCATCACCCAAAAACTCGAGGCGCTCATTATTTGGCTTGCCGGCACTTCGATGTCGCAATGCTTGCTCAAGCAAAAGGGGCTGTTTAAAGCCTTTAGTTAACGCATTACTCAACAGCGGCTCGTTGCGATAAAGGAAATTTACGATCGAATTTAGCCACAAAATCTAAGTTATACATTAATGGGCGACGGACTTCATATTGCAACTGAAGTGTTTTGCCTTCTTTATCTTTGAACATTTTAACGTTTTTCTCCAAATCGATGCTATCTACATAACTAATCTGGAAGCGGCGATAAAGATGATCACGAATTTTTTCCATCGATTCTTTTTCAACGCCAGCTGTTTGTGTAACGGCTTTAATATCAGTCACTGCACTATAGTATTCGGAATACACAGGAAACAAGCGCATCAAAAGATAACCAAAAAAACCGACTACAGCCAATATTAAGATGAAGCTTATTAATGTCATGCCTTGCTGATTACGTTTCATAAATAACTCCTTAGTCAATTTTAGTGCCCATCCGCGTTGGTTCGAAGCTATCTGTACAGAACCATCCTGAGCAGTTTAACCAGATTAACATGGCTTTACCAACCAAATTTTGTTCTGGAACAAAGCCCCAATAACGACTATCGGCACTATTGTCTCGATTGTCACCCATTGCAAAATAATGCCCTGCAGGGACTATCCAGGTGCCATTGCTGGTGCGTTGCCCAATACTAATATTATCGTCTTCAAGTATTGTGTGATCTATGCTCGGCATTTTTTCGGTAAATATTTTGTAACCATTTTGTGGTGCAGATACGCCTTGCCCGATGAAAATTCCCGATTCTGCATAGCTAAACGGCACACCATTGACGCTAATACGGTTTTCTTGAACGCTTATGGTGTCGCCTGGAAGCCCAATCACACGCTTAATATAATCAGTACCGATGGTTGGATCATCCACACTCATGCCCGGATAACGAAACACGAAAACTTCACCTCGTTTAGGCTCACCTACCGCAAATATTTTCTTGTTGATAACCGGCAAACGTATGCCATAACTGAATTTATTCACTAGAATAAAATCGCCAATCAGAAGATTAGGCATCATTGAGCCAGATGGAATGCGAAACGGCTCAGCTAGAAACGAACGCAAGCCAAGCACTAAAAACACTACCGGAAAGAGTGATTTGGCATATTCCACAACAATCGGATCTTTCGCATCGCTAGTAATTGCTTTGCGCTTTTTTTCAAATAAGTATTTATCCAGCAACCATATTAGGCCTGTTGCCAGCGCTAAAAGCGATAAAATCAATGCAAAATCTAACTTCATAGACATCCCTTATTTGTTATCAACCGACAATACAGCCATAAACGCTTCTTGTGGAATTTCCACACGGCCAAATTGCTTCATTCGCTTTTTACCTTCTTTCTGCTTTTCAATCAGCTTTTTCTTACGTGATGCATCGCCGCCATAACATTTGGCTAATACATTTTTACGCAACGCCTTGACTGAAGATCGAGCAATAATTTGTGAGCCCACTGCCGCTTGAATGGCGACGTCGAACATCTGCCGCGGAATCAGCTCTTTCATCCGTTCGCACAAATCGCGTCCGCGGCGATCGGCATGGCTACGATGTAAAATAAGCGACATCGCATCGATTCGGTCGCCATTGATGAGTGTATCAACACGTACAAACGGGCCGGCATCAAAGCGTAGAAAATGATAGTCCAAGGAAGCATAGCCACGCGAAACCGACTTTAAGCGATCAAAGAAATCCATTACCACTTCAGCCATTGGTAGTTCATAGGTGATTTGCACTTGACTGCCCATGTAATTAATACCTTGCTGAGAGCCGCGTTTTTCCTCACATAGAGTAATCACGTTACCGACATAATCAGGCGGCGTCAGAATATGCGCCAAAATAATCGGTTCACGAATTTCCTGGATTTTATTAACCGGCGGCAATTTAGCCGGATTATCCAGCGGCATTACGCTACCATCAGTTAGCAAGACTTCGTAGATAACGGTTGGCGCAGTAGAAATAAGATTTAGATTGTATTCGCGCTCAAGGCGCTCTTGCACAATCTCCATGTGCAACATGCCCAAGAACCCGCAACGAAAGCCGAAACCCATTGCTTCCGAGCTTTCCGGCTCAAAATTTAATGCCGCATCATTAAGCTTTAACTTATCTAAGGCTTCACGGAACGCCTGATAATCTTCTGCATCAACAGGAAATAGACCTGCAAAAACACGCGATTGCATGGTTTGAAAGCCTGGCAAAGCACTGCTTGAAGGATTAGAGGCCAAGGTTAAGGTGTCGCCAACCGGCGCGCCGTGTACATCTTTAATAGCGGCATTAACCCAACCCACTTCACCAGCACCGAGTTTTGCTAAGTTTTTACGTTTCGGGGTAAACACACCGACTGCGTCAACCAGATGCGAACGGCCTGTCGACATTACAAAAATTTTATCACCGGGTTTAATTTCGCCCTGCACAACACGCACTAAAGACACCACACCCAGGTAATTATCAAACCATGAATCAATAATAAGCGCCTGTAGATGCCCCGTATCAACGTTTTTGGGTGGAGGAATGCGGATAACGATAGCTTCCAACACATCTTTTACATTTAAGCCACTTTTCGCAGAAATAGCCACCGCATGTTCTGCATCAATGCCAATCACCGCCTCGATTTCTGCTTTCACACGCTCAATATCAGCAGTCGGCAAATCAATTTTATTGATTACCGGCACTACTTCCAAACCCTGTTCTACCGCGGTATAGCAATTGGCCACTGATTGTGCTTCAACGCCTTGCGCAGCATCAACCACCAATAACGCACCTTCGCAGGCAGCCAATGAACGTGATACTTCATAGCTGAAATCGACATGGCCAGGTGTATCAATAAAATTCAACTGATAGGTATTGCCATCATCGGCTTTATACGGCAAAGACACCGATTGCGCTTTGATGGTAATGCCGCGCTCACGCTCAATCGGGTTTGAATCCAATACCTGAGCTTCCATCTCACGCGCTTCCAGGCCACCACATAGCTGGATAATACGATCTGCCAAAGTAGATTTACCATGATCAACATGGGCAATGATGGAGAAATTACGAATAAATTGCATGTAATAGCTTTTGAGTAAACTTAGCCAACTATTATCGCATATACAGCTGATTATGAGGTAATTTTAGCCTCAAAATCAATTTCTTACGATTTATTTACAACGTAAATCTCTAATGCATTCAAAGTTCTGTAGGAATATTGTGAAGCTTTGCCGTTTACTGTTGTGTAAATAACAAGAATTTTTCCAAAGTGAGTACCGGAACTTTGCCAAGTGCAACGTAGCGCGTTGTGCCATTAGCCAGTAGCAAGCCATTAACTGCATCTCTTTTCATTTGTGCTTTTTGTTTCAACGAAGAAGGCTCAACATACAAGGAAACGCTTGATAAACCATCGCTGTAAAGAAGATGCTGCGAATTGCCTTTAGCTTCTTTGGCAATGAGCTTGAATCCTTTAACATCTTTGTACGGATTTTCAAGAGATTTTTGCTTGGGGATTTTAGGAGACGATTCTTGTTGCTTAGAAGGAGATATTTGTATTTGGGTGAATACCACTTGTTCAATGATGGCTTTATTTTCATCAAGCGTCACTACTCGCAATGGCAGGCCAGTCTCTTCATCTAGCCAAATACGGTAACTGTAGCGCAATAGATCTTGCGACTTTATATCAACCACCTGAACCGGGCGTTCGGCAACTCGACTCTTTTCAGCTAGAGAAACTTTATACCATTTGTTTTCGGCCGCATTGGCAAATTGGCTGAAGCTTGTTTGCTCGGCCGCTACCATTGAACTAAACTGCACCTGCTTGGTTTGTGCTTTGGTCTGGAATTGACCGCCTTTTTTGAGTAACTCTTTGGGTGCGCCCGATAAAGTCTTCAAACGCAGGGTTTCTTCACCCTTGTTCATTTGATGGTCGACAGAAAATGACTCCATACTAGTGCCTTGGACAATCACCATAACGCCTTTGTAATTGTTGTTGATAACTGCAGGATTAATGCGTTCAAGCCACTTTTTGGCATCATCGCGCCATAGCTGCTGAACCCAATGTTTGCTATTTTCAAGCCAACCTTTTTCTTCAGCATGCGCTTGATGTAAAGGCAGAGCCAAAAATACTAAGCTGATTAAACGCAGTTTCATCATTTAAGGTCCTGATCACCTGCTTGGCCTGCTTGCTGCGCAGGAACATCGGTAGGTTCAGTCAGAATCTGTGCATAGGAAATCAAGCCATTATTGGCATTACTGCCTATCATTTGATTGTGCCGTACTAAATATTCATCCATGCCTTGATTACTGGTTGGCCATGTTTTAGAACGGGTCGCTTCGTTCAGTTCGAATTGCGCTGGATTATCTTGCACAACTTGTTGTACATTTTGCTTAGCACTAGGTATTGCACTGGAATTTACAAACGTTGAAGTAGTACTAACATGCGTAATTTGCTCAAGATCAGCCAGTACGCTATTCGATTCCGGCACGGCAGTTGGTGCGTCTTTAGTTGCAACAACAGAACTGGGGGGTTCTACCATAGATGCAATCAAAGGTTCAGACGGTTTCATCAGCTGCATGCCAAGGCCGGCTACCAATGCCAGCGCGCCAAATGACGCCACTAAACGCAAAGGAAACTTTAATGATGAGACTGGTGCTTCGCACTGTGCGCATATTTGTTCGGCGCTATTGCTGGGCATTAGCTGGAAAGGCTGTGATTTTAAGACCGATGAGGCAATCCATGCTCTTTCACAACACGCCCGTAACTCGGCATCATTGCAAAGCCGTTTCTGAAAAAACCGGCGTTCGCTATCAGACAACTCACCGTCAATAAATGCACTTACTTGCTCTAAATCTGTTTCATTTATAGGTTTCATGGCCTTACTCTCTTTTGTTCGTATAAAGGGCGCAAACGGACATCAATAGCCTCGCGTGCTCTAAAAATGCGTGATCGAACAGTGCCGACCGGTGAATTCATTACTTCAGCAATTTCCTCGTAGGAAAGTCCTTCCATTTCCCGCAAGGTAATTGCTTGTCGAATATCATCTGGCAACTGATCCAACGCCTTACTCACTACTTGGGCAATTTCTTCGCGTAAAAGTTCATGCTCTGGCGTATCGTTATTCTGGATATATATCCCGCCATCAATGTGTTCAGCGTCTTCAAGTTCAACATTTGCATTTGGCCGACGCTTTTGGCTGGCCAAGTGATTTTTAGCAGTGTTGACTGCAATGCGGTACATCCAAGTATAAAACTGGCTGTCACCTCTAAAGCCGGATAGCGATTTATAAGCGCGGATAAAGCTATCTTGTACAACATCCTGGCATTCCGCGTAATCGCGAACAAAACGACTCACTACAGCCGCAATCCGATGTTGGTACTTTCGTACCAGTAAATCGAATGCGCCTTTATCGCCGGCTTTAGCGCGCTGCACCAATGCACTATCAAGTTCTAGTTCGCCCATCGGGCTTGAATCTCCATAATCTGTATTGCAATGAGCTTAGCCTTAGTCGGCAATTAATACAAAAAGTTCCCTGCAATTGACCAACACCCCTAAAACGGTGATGATAGACGTTCTTTCTTATTTCAAACAAACGACTGTATGAATTTATTTAATGGCTTATCGCCACAACACTGGCATATCGAAGCACGTAACGACAACATACTGATACTGAGCATAGACCGCAAAGATACCAGTGCCAATACCTTATGCCAAGCGGTCTTGATTGAACTTGACGCCATTATTGAGCGCATTGCATTCGCGCCCCCTAAAGGCTTAATCATTCGCTCCAGCAAAAGAGCGGGCTTCATTGCTGGCGCCGACATTGCTGAATTCGCCAGTTTCGACGCCAAAGGCACCGTGCTTGATGCCATCAGCAACGGTCAAAATATTTTCCAGCGTATTGCCGAACTACCCTGCCCAACGGTTGCACTAATCCACGGACATTGCATGGGCGGCGGTACCGAGCTCTCCTTAGCTTGCACAGCACGCGTGGCGTCTAATGATGAAAGTACGCGTATTGGCTTACCTGAAGTGAAATTAGGCATTTACCCAGGTTGGGGCGGTAGTGTCCGTTTGCCACGCCTGGTTGGCGCACCTGCCGCGTTTGACATGATGTTAACCGGACGCACATTATCGGGTGCAGCAGCCAAAGCCATCGGTTTGGTTGACGCCGTGACTGAACAGCCATTAATGATTAACAAAGCGGTTGAATTAATTGAACGTGGTGTGCAACGGCCATTCAAGCAAAAAGCCGTCGCCTACTTAAGCAATAGCTGGCTGGCGCGAAAAATTCTTTCTGGCATATTAGTTAAACAAGTTGCTCGCAAAGCAAAAAAAGACCACTACCCGGCACCATTTAGTTTAATTAGCACATGGCAACGCAGTGGGGGTATGCAAGTGCGCGCAGCCTTGAAACAAGAAGGCTTTTCGGTTGCTAAATTAGCGCAATCCCCTACTGCTCGTAACCTAACGCGTATTTTCTTCTTACAAGAACGGCTTAAATCACTCGGCGGTAAAGAGCATGGCATTGAGCATGTGCATGTGATTGGTGCTGGCGTTATGGGTGGTGATATTGCCGCGTGGTGCGCGTTAAAGGGCTTTACGGTCACGCTTCAAGACCGTGAACTGAAATATATTCAGCCTGCAATGGAGCGCGCCGATAAACTGTTCGAGCGTAAAATAAAAAATTACAGTAAACGCGAAGCTGGCCGTGCTCGCTTGGTTGCCGATGTTAGCGGCGATGGTGTAGCGAAGGCTGATTTAATCATAGAAGCCATCTTTGAAAACCTAGAAGCTAAGCAAAGTCTGTACGCATCCGTTGAATCAAAAATGAAAGCTAGCGCTTTGTTAGTTTCGAATACCAGTTCTATAGCATTGAATACTTTAAGTGAAAAACTGGCCAATCCTAGTCATTTCGCTGGCCTGCACTATTTTAACCCAGTGGCGTTAATGCCTTTGGTGGAAATTGTTAAGCATGATAAAGGCAGTGCTGAAACAGAGCGGCGTTTAGCGGCATTTTGCCGAGTCATCGACAAACTGCCTGTGCCAGTTGCTGGAACACCGGGTTTTTTAGTGAACCGTATTTTAGCGCCGTATATGCAAGAAGCCATCATGGCTTTTTCGGAAGGCATCCCAGGCCGCGCAATTGATAAAGCTGCTTTAGATTTCGGAATGCCAATGGGCCCGATTGAATTGGTGGATACGGTGGGTTTAGATGTGGCGGCTAGTGTTGGCAAAATTATGGCTGCGTTTAATGGCCTGGCTATTCCCGATGCATTTAAAGTTGAAGATGGCAAACGTGGTAAGAAAGATGGTCAAGGTTTGTATGCTTGGGAAAATGGCAAAGCGATTAAACCAGCACTACCTAAAGACTATCAAGCACCAGCGGACTTACAAGATCGCTTGGTGTATTCATTACTCAATGAAGCAGTATCTTGCTTGCATCAAGGCGTGGTTGCTGATGCCGACCTACTCGATGCCGGTGTGATTTTCGGCACCGGCTTTGCACCATTTCGCGGCGGCCCAATTGCACACATCAAAGCCGTTGGCGCAGCCGTGTGCCTAGAAAAATTAAAACTGCTTGAAGCCAAATATGGTTCGCGCTTTGCACCGAAAGCAGGCTGGAATTCACTTTAGCTAAACTAACCACTCCTTCACACTAGCAAATACATTTGCGCACATACTGTAACGGGCTACACTAGCTGTTTTCACAAGGTGGTTTTATGTGCAAGGTAGTTACGATAGTCGTTTCTGTGATTCTGTTACAGCCTGCTTATCTGCAAGCGGCAGAAAATAGTTGCTCAGTAAAAAGCAATCCAACTATTACACCAGTCATAGAACTGTATACATCTGAAGGATGTAGCAGTTGCCCACCTGCTGATCGTTGGCTTTCTAAATATGCTCAACATGCCAAGAGTAAAGTCAATTTTTTGGCGTTTCATGTTGATTATTGGGATGAGATTGGCTGGCCAGATCGCTTTGCAAATCATCGTTATACTGAGCGACAACGGTTGCGTGTTCAACAAAATGGTTCGAACACTATATACACTCCGCAAGTTATGATTAGCAACAACTCACGGGTTAGTTGGCATACAGCGGGGGAAAGTGAACGTTTAACAAATCAAATCAGTGCGCAAATAGCACTAGCAAACATCAGCATGCACGTGCAAGCAACGGGTTCACAGTTTCAAACTGCATTAAAAATAACTGCACCACACGCAATAGCTAACACACAATGGTATTTTGCCGTGTATCAGGATGGCCTGCAAAGCAAGGTTATAGCAGGTGAAAACCAAGGCTTAACGCTTAACCATGATCGCGTAGTTCGACAGTGGCTTGGCCCCTATGCATTGCCAGGAGGTGCCAGTAATAAAGTAATTAACATCGCTTTACCCGATCCACTAAAACGCAATCAAACTGGCTTTATGGTGCTCATAGAAAATTCAGAAAATGGTAAACTCATTCAATCGCTGAGCTTACCATTATCTAATTGCAACTTATAAAACTGCAGCACGAATATGCATTCGTATTTACATTTACTGCAATTATTTTTTGCAGCCAACCAATTTGATGGTTTGATTCGGATAAATAAAATAATCCGGTGCGGCTAATTCATTCTCTTTAATCAAACGCTGCAAATTGCAATCATAGTTGCGCATAATTGACATCAAAGTTTCACCAGGCTTCACGCGATAAGTCAGACCATGTTTCACTTCGTTTCCATCAACAACATCAATGCTTGTTGGTGCTTCAGCTTGGACTGGCATTTCCACTTGTGGCCTCTCAAATACCGGTTGCTTGCGGGCTTGAGTTAAGCTGCGCGCCATGTCACCACGTGGCCCAGAAATGCAATTAATACGGTAACTATCCACTAATTTCTTTGGTGCTCGAAGCGTAGTACCTTGCCCAATAAATTGCGAAGGCTCATAGGCTGGGTTTAAATTGCGAAGAACACGATACCAAGTAGCTTGATTAGACGGGTTGCCTAAGCAAATCGTCAGTTCATTGATCGTAGTCGATTTCGATAAAACAAACTGCGAAGGTGTTGGATCGATCTTAGGAAACGTGAGGCCGTATTCACTACCATGCAAAAACAACCACGCTGCTGCGATAACAGCTGGTACATAATCGCGAGTTTCTGCTGGCCATTGTTCATAGACACTTTCAGTCCAGAAATTTGCGCCAGCATATTCGTTATGAATTCGCCGCGCACGACCTTCACCGCCGTTATAGCCAGCAATGGCCATTTCCAAACTTCTGTTTAGTTCAGAAAAGCGCTCATTCATATAGGCCGCATTGGCGCGCGCTGCAAATTGTGGGTCGTAGCGCATGTCAGCACCCATGCTTGAATCCAAACCAAAACGCCGACCAGTGCTCGGCATAAACTGCAATGGCCCGGCCGCACCGGCTTTAGATACCGAATGCACTTTGCCGCCAGATTCTTTAGTCATCATGCCAAACAAAAGTGCTTCAGGCAGGCCAGCTTTTTCGTATTCAGGCGCCATTAAATAGCGCATGTATTGATAATTTTCCCATGAATCAAGGAAAAACCCGCGCTGTGTTGAAAGCCATGTGCCGATGGCAGCTTGCAAGGGTTCATTATTTTGAATTAAAAACTCAAAATTGCGACCACCCAGTAATTTTAAGGTATCGCCTAATGCTGGCATAGAAGCCAAGACAGCGCTCGGGTTAATACTAACTATATTCACAATGTCATGTTTCTTCACTAATTTCTCGTAGGCAGTGATGACATTAGTTTTAGAACAGGTTTTTAACTTAAAGCAACGATTGGCAACATCCTCAAGATCTTCTAAGGATTTATTCATGGCAAGCAGACTTTTTTCATCGCCGTCTTCATATAATGCCTGAGCTTGTTGGTAGCTTTTTACCGACTGATCGAGCTCAGCGTACAACAGCTGCTCTTTCGTTAACTTAGTTGTTGCCAATGATGTTGCGCTCATGCTGAGTAATGCTAAAAAACCCAGATGATTCAAAATACCCATGCTAATTCCTATTTGATGCTTTAATTAATGCAATGTTCTATTATTATTCATTCATCGCATATACTCCATAAAATTTTCGTAAAAGCTCGCATATGTCTCGTTGGCGTCCTCCAAGCGCAACATCAACCGCACTAATTACCCGTGAAGGCCTGCAACGCCTGCGTGAAGAGTTGCATGAGCTTTGGCAGATTAGGCGTCCAGAAGTCGTAAGAGCGCTATCCGCAGCAGCAGCTGAAGGTGATCGTTCTGAAAATGCCGAATACACCTATCGCAAAAAACAATTAGGTGAAATAGATCGCCGTGTGCGTTATTTAAGTAAACGTATTGAAGTATTAAAAGTGCCAGATTTAACGCAAGCACCACGCGAAAAGATTTTTTTTGGTGCGAATTTTGAACTTGAAAATGATGATGGTGAATGTCGTCGCTATCGTATTGTGGGGCCAGATGAAACCGATGCAAAACTGTCGTGGATTAGCATTGACTCGCCACTAGCACGCGCCGTCTTAAACAAAATGGTCGGACAAGAATTTGAGGTGGAATTGCCCACTGGGTTAGCTAGTTTTGTGGTGGTTTCCATCAAATACTAGCCCATGATTGAATCCCCTGCACTGCGTGCATACCCCTTTTAAAAAACGGGGGTTGAGGGGGATTTAGTCCGCATTATCCGGATCTACCAAGGCAAATAAATCGTGCTCATCGGCACCCATAATGGTGACCTCAACAAATTGGCCGGGCTTTAATCCAGCCTTTTCGCCGTCTTGAATTTGTACTAAACCATCAATTTCTGGTGCATCGGCTTTTGAACGGGCAATGGCTAACTCACCATCCAGAGAATCAACTAATACCTGTTGAATGCTGCCCACTTTACACTGTAATTTCTCTGCACTGATTTCAGCCTGCAACTCCATAAAGCGCGCTAAACGATCTTGCTTAACATCTTCTGGAACAGCATCGGGCAATGCGTTAGCTTTTGCGCCATCCACTGGCGAATAGGCAAAGGCGCCAACCCGATCTAGTTCTGCTTGATCAATAAATGACAATAATTGCTCGAAATCGTCTTCCGTTTCACCTGGAAATCCGACGATAAATGTACTTCGGATAGTTAAATCCGGACAAATCTCACGCCATTTTTGGATACGCTCTAAATTTTTATCAATTGCACCAGGGCGTTTCATTAATTTTAAAATACGTGGGCTAGCATGTTGAAATGGTATATCCAGATACGGCAGAATTTTCCCTTCCGCCATTAATGGAATAATATCGTCGACATGCGGATACGGGTACACATAATGTAATCGCGACCACACCCCAAGCTCTGACAAACCTTCGCACAAATCTTTCATGCGTGTTTGGTACGTTTTATCGCGCCACGAACGTTCGGCATAGCGCACATCCACGCCATAGGCGCTGGTGTCTTGCGAGATCACCAATAATTCCTGTACACCACCACGCACTAAACGCTCAGCTTCACGCAACACATCATCAATTGGGCGTGAAACCAGATTGCCGCGCATTGAAGGAATAATGCAAAAACTACAACGGTGATTACAGCCCTCGGAAATCTTTAAATAGGCATAATGCTTTGGAGTTAGCTTAATGCCAAAATCCGGCACTAAATCTAAGAAGGGGTCGTGTTTCGGTGGCAACAGGCCGTGCACCGCATTCATCACCGATTGGTAATCCTGCGGGCCGCTGATTGATAGTACATCGGGAAACTTGGCACGAATTTGCTCTGGTTTTTTGCCCAAGCAGCCAGTCACTATCACTTTTCCGTTTTCGGCCAAGGCCTCACCAATGGCATCCAAGGACTCTTCCACCGCTGAATCAATGAAGCCGCAGGTGTTTACCACCACTACGTCAGCATCGGCATAACTGGGTACGATGTTATAGCCTTCCACACGCAACTGAGTCAGAATCCGCTCAGAATCGACCAAGGCCTTCGGGCAACCGAGGCTGACAAAGCCGACTTTGGGGTTTTGTATTGACATAAACAGCCTGTATAGCGGAAAGTTGGTGCATGATTATACCGCCATTGCCTTGACCGAATAATGAACACAGCCACTTTCATGCTCGATTCGCGCTTAGCGCAAGACACCCTATTCATCCTAGATGGGCCACTTTCACACATTGGGCTGATGAACGACGCTCGTTTTCCTTGGCTGATTGTGGTGCCGCGCAAGGCCAATGCACGCGAATGGCTGGATTTGGATCGCGCCGAACAAACGCAGCTGCAAGCTGAAATCAATGCCTGCGCCAAAGCCTTGCAGAAAGAATTCCCTGATGGCGAAAAGCTCAACATTGCCGCGCTTGGTAATGTGGTTAGCCAATTGCATGTGCATGTGATCTTGCGCAACCAGCACGATGCAGCATGGCCAAACCCAGTGTGGGGCTTTGGGCAGAGAACACATTACGATGTGGAAGCGATGCAATCATTGGCTTCACAATTAACCAACACGCTTCAAGGCACTCTTTTAACGTGAAGCCCATCACTAGCCAAGCTTACCAGCACCCCTTAGCCTTAGATCAGGCGCAAGCATTGCAACGCGCACAGGAATTTGCTGAATTTTGCCAGTTACGCCGAACCGTTCGCGATTTTTCAAGTGCGCCGGTTGCTCAAGACATTATCGAACAAGCCATTCTGGCAGCGGGCAGCGCGCCGAGTGGTGCCAATCAACAGCCCTGGCGCTTTGTGGCTGTATGCAACGCGGCTTTGAAAAAGCAAATTCGTGAAAGCGCTGAGATTGAAGAACGTGAGTTTTATGGGCACCGTGCGCCTGATGAATGGCTGAATGCACTCGCCCATTTAGGTACCGATGCCGATAAACCGTTTTTAGAAACAGCACCTTGGTTAATCGCAGTATTTTATGAACGTTATGGCTTGGATAGCGAAGGCAATAAACAAAAACGCTATTACCCGCATGAATCAACCGGTATTGCCTGCGGCTTGCTCATTGCGGCATTGCATCACGCGGGCTTAAGCACCCTAACCCACACGCCCAGCCCAATGGGATTTTTAAATGAATTACTGGGCCGGCCAAAAAATGAAATGCCATACTTATTGCTAGTGGTTGGCTATGCTGCTGCTGGTTGCCAAGTGCCTGATATAGTAAGATTGCCACTTAGAGGCATTGCTGATTTCAAAACCTGAGATTGTATTGATGAATGCACAACTAGATTCAAGCTTTTTTCAAGACAGTGCATACATCAGCGATTTGCGTGAGCAAATGCTGAAATTTGCCACCTTGCAACTACGCGATAAAACTCAAGCGGAAGACGCTGTACAAGATGCCTTGATTAGCGCTTATAAAAACAGCAAGGCGTTTACTGGAAAGTGTGCCTTTAAAACCTGGGTATTTGCGATATTAAAAAATAAAATTATCGACCTAATACGCGGCAAAAGCCGCTTTGTGGCGATTGCCGATCTGCAGGAAAACAGCGAGGACCAAGAAGACTATTCCTTTATGTTCGACGCTGGCGGGCATTGGCAGGCCGAACATAGCCCATCAGCTTGGAACAATCCGGAAGGTTCATTAAAACAGCAGCAGTTTTGGATGATATTCGAAACATGCCTGAACAAACTGCCCGGCCCGCAGGCACAAACCTTCATGATGCGTGAATTTATTGGCTTGGAAAGCGCAGAAATCTGTAAGGAATTGATGCTGACTACGTCTAATCTACATGTACTTTTGTATCGGGCTAGAATGAGCCTGCAAAAATGCTTGGATAATAACTGGTTTAAGGACTCGCATCATGCTTAGCTGTTATAAAACAACGCAATATATTTCATTGGCGCAAGAACGGCAACTCGTGCTTAAAGAGCGTGTGTCGATGCGGGTGCACTTGCTACTTTGTTCAATTTGCCGCCGATTTAATAAAAATAGTAAAATGCTTAGCAAAGCAATGCATGAATTTACTAAGCAGCCGTGACATTGCTGTTTATTTGACTTTTAAATAAATAACTCACACAAGCATTATGAAAGAAACCCGCGAGAATAGTTTTGTAATGCAAATACAAGGCAATATGGTTGCCTTAATTAGCTTAGCAATAGCCTTATCTAGCTTGGGCTATAGCACTTGGCGGAATGAAAAAACTGAATATAATCGAAATCAGCGATATGCTGGCTTTGAAATATTACTGAAATTAAATGAATTGCAGCAAGTTGTGTTTCAGCGTCGCTACGATATGGACGAACTCGACAAAGGCAACCCAAGACTGGGTTGGACCTACGCACTGACAATTAAAGATCTCTCCCAAGTAATGGCTCCTATTTCTCAACAGAAAGCAAAAATGTTAATTGCAACATGGGACAATAATTGGGAAAACTTGGGTGATAAGCAAACCAGTGTAGATGCCGTACTAAAAAGCATTGACGAAATGCGTTCTGAAACGCTTCGACAAATCAAATCCTTAGATTGATGCTAGTATTGCTTATGATTAGACATTCGCACCTGCATTTTCTAGCAACTCTAGCACTCGTATTTAGTTTGCTATTTCAAGCTTATGATACTGCGCGCGCCTCTCAATCAAACTGCTGCCCAAGTAGCTGCCAAACGGACAGCCCATACTGCCTAATTCTAGGCAGTGCTGGCATATGCAAGTCCTGTAATAGCACCGCAATTTACAGCGGCAACTATTTAGCTCCACAAAATGCTTTGCCCACACACTTTGAGCTTAGTCTGCGCAGTAATGAATATCACTCAATGACACACAACAACATTTGGCGTCCGCCGATTATATAGATTATTTTCCGTAAACTTTTTTATCCTTTAACTTAAGTGAGAATTTTATGAAAAACAAAGCAATTAAAGTATTGGCCGTTATGGCCGCTCTTGCCACCTCAACCACCGTTTGGGCCGCTGGCGCGTGTTGTGCCGTTGGTGCAGCATGCTGCGCTGCCGGAATGGGCTGCTGCTAAACGCTAGGCTGTTTTAACGAAAGCCCGGCGCATTGAAAAATGTGTCGGGCTTTTTATTTGGACAAGAAAAATCTGGTTGACGGCATATGTGAATCAAAGGGGATCCAGGTCATTAACTTTTGAATAACCCATCTCATCCTATTACAATAATTGCAATCTAACTAAGCATTGGAGATAACAGTGAGCGCATTACTAATATCAGGCATTATTATTGCAATTAGTTTTATATTTATTGCTGTATTTTACTCGCGCACGAGCAGGCAAAATCGTGCCGATAACACTGGCTCAAGTAGATCGTCCGATAGTTCATCAGATTTTTCATCTAGCAGTTCAAATTGCAATAGCAACTCATCAGCATGTGACGGTGATGGCGGTGGTGATGGCGGCGGTAGTGATTAAGACAACTATCAACTCAATTTGGAGCACAATGCACACACCTAATAGCCTCCTCTCTTTTTGGTTTGAAGAAATCGAACATTCACTGTGGTTCAAGAAAGATGTCGATTTCGACCTGCTATTGCATGAACGCTTTGGGCAATTGCATACACAAGCCTCGCAGGGCGAGCTTTATACTTGGCGGAAAACTGCGCAAGGCCGCTTAGCCGAAGTGATTATTCTTGATCAATTTTCACGTAATTTGTTTCGCGATAGCGCGAAGGCCTTCGCGCAAGATGGAATGGCATTGGTGTTGGCGCAAGAAGCAGTGCGAAGTGGCGCTGATGCCGCACTGAATGCGCAGGAACGAGTATTTCTATATATGCCCTACATGCACAGCGAATCGCTTTCCATCCACGAAACTGCAGTGGAGTTATTTACTCGCAACGGCATACAAGGCAATTTGGACTTCGAGCTGAAACATAAAGTCATCATCGAGCGCTTCGGTCGTTTTCCGCACCGCAATGCAGTCTTAGCAAGACCTTCTAGCAACGATGAAATACTTTTTTTGCAGCAACCAGGCTCAGGATTTTAAGCGGAATCATTTACCCATATACTTGCGGCGGATATAAGCATCAATACTCAACTTGCCAGGGCCAAAGAATAGCAACGGGATTAGCATAGTCAAGAACAGCACAGGCAGTTTGAAGTTGCCAGAGCCTGCATCACTAATCACATAGCCTTTCAGTAATTCAGCGAAGGTGTTCCAATCGGCTGGCCAATGCACAGCAGAAATTGCAACGATGGTCAGGATAATTAGATTAAATGCAAAGAAGCGCGTGCCAAGCCCAATGATTAGAGCTGCACCACCAATAATTTCAAACCAAGTGGCCATTTGCCAGCTAATAGCAGGCGGTACCACGCTGAACGGAAACGGAAACTGGCTTTGAATATCAGTGAACCAGTTTTGCCCATTGAATTTCTCTAAGCCCGCTTCAAGGTATTCCCAACCAATTAAAATTCGCAACAGTAAAAGCGCTAGCCATGGGGCTGATTTATCCAAAATACGAATAGTTGATTTAGATGTATTAAAAAATAAACTCACGATAATATTCCTTGTACTATATTTTGTTTGATTAAATCTGCCAGCAACACGTAGCCATGTACTTGCAAGGTATCTGGGTTAGCGTAGCCGAGCTTTTTGGCCAATTGTTTTAGCGCATCTTTAGCGCTTGTTGCGCCAGCAGCCAGAATGTCTAACAGCTGTGCGGTGATCTCATTAATTTCCAGGAATTTCACCTCAAATTCGGTATTGCGATGCAATAATAAGAATGTGTTGTGCGGTTTTCGCGGCCTATACGTGCTGCTAATTCGATGCACTGGCCAGTCGTATCGCGCATAGCGCACGCTTGAATTGAGCATTAAACGCAAGCTGTTTGCACGGTTAGAATTTTTATCTTTAGCAGTATCTACAGCCAATTCCAACCATTCGTAATGCAGTAAGTCAGGCAAATACGCTGGCAATTTTAGCTCAGCATGATTGGCTTTGATGTACTGCACAAATTGCTCGGGAATTTTGCTGAAATACGGCGTGTGGCTTTGCCAGTCGCGGAAAAATCCGCGGCACATAGCGCGCCAGCGTTTTTCGGCAAAAAGACTCTTCGCTACCGGAAAACAAGCATCAATAAAGCCGCAAATATTATTGAACAATAACTCTTCATAGATATGTGCTGGCCTCGCCGGAATACCTGACGGCCGCTTTCGTTGCTTTGGGCTTCGTAAATAAGAGGAGAATTCTTGCTGAAAGTTATGTAGAGATCTAGGCGCAGTTGGCATATCAGGCTCGCTTTTTTAAACTAGCTTTGCCAGCATTTTGTTGCTTAGCACGAATAATATCTACTTCAGTCATTAACTCAGACAATGGCGGAAAATTAAAATCACGCTCTAGGCATGTTGGCACTATGCTTGCCGATTCGCCCATTGACTGGTAGGCATAATCAAGCAAAGACCACACCGGATCAATCACATCAGCGCCGTGGGTATCCACCAAAAAACCATCCGATTCCACATA
>JAYTOD010000030.1:0-5794 GCA_043747995.1 Arenimonas sp. | reverse complement strand
TGCGCTTTTGGCCAGATGCTAAATATTTTGATACCAACAAATTCGCCATAAAAGCATTGCGGCATTTACTGCGCGCCAAGGCTGTGCTTTGCCCAGGCTTAAATGTATCCCTGTTTGATGAAGCCAGTGGCGAACGCAATCAATGGTTTTATGAAAATGGCTTATCGGATTATTTACTCGGTGAATTGCAAGGTAAAGACGTATTACCGGCTGAATTATTTACCGGGCATTTAAACAAAGAAAGCGAAGTCGTGGATTGGGCGCTTGCTTGGTTGCCAGAAGGTGAATTGGCGCAAGAAAGTTACGTTAATCTAATTCCAACTGCGCAAGGTGGCACGCACGTTAATGGCCTGCGTTCTGGCTTAACTGATGCCTTGCGTGAGTTCTGTGATTTCCAAAACTTATTGCCGCGAGGTGTAAAGCTGGCGCCGGAAGATGTTTGGGATCGGGTTAGCTATGTTTTATCCTTAAAGCTAACCGATCCGCAATTTTCTGGGCAAACTAAAGAGCGTTTAAGCTCGCGGCAAGCGGCAGGTTTTATTGAATCTGCGGTGCATGATGCATTCTCGCTATGGCTGAATCAGCATGTGGAAGCCGGCACAGCCATTGCACAATTGGCTATTGACCGCGCCTCATTACGATTAAAAACCGAAAAGCAAGTGGTACGCAAAAAAATTACCTCAGGCCCAGCCCTGCCCGGTAAATTAGCTGACTGTATTTCACAGGACTTATCGCGCACCGAATTGTTTTTAGTGGAAGGTGATTCGGCCGGTGGCTCGGCTAAGCAAGCGCGTAATAAAGACTTCCAAGCCATATTGCCCTTGCGCGGAAAAATTCTGAATACATGGGAAGTTGCCAGCTCGGGCGTATTGGCCTCCAACGAGGTGCACGATTTAGCGGTGGCCATTGGTTGCGATCCGGGCGTAGCCAATATTGAAGGCTTGCGTTATGGCAAAGTCATCATTTTGGCTGACGCTGATTCGGACGGCTTGCACATTGCCACTTTATTGGCTGCATTATTTTTAAAGCATTTTCCCGCTTTGGTAAATGCCGGACATATCTTTGTAGCCATGCCCCCGTTATTCCGTATTGATGTGGGTAAACAAGTTTTTTATGCGCTCGATGAAGAAGAAAAACGTATTCTGCTTGATCGCATTGAAAAAGATAAAATTAAAGGCCAAGTATCGGTTACGCGCTTTAAAGGCCTCGGCGAAATGAACCCAGGGCAATTGCGCGAATCCACCGTACACCCCGATACTCGCCGCTTGGTGCAACTAACCATTGATGACGTGAAAGAAACCGATTCGCTAATGGATATGCTATTAGCCAAAAAACGCGCCGGCGACCGCAAACAATGGCTTGAAACCAAAGGCGATTTGGCCTCGTTGGAATTATAAAATTCACAATGTAGGGGCGGCCCACTGTGGCCGCCCCTACAATTAATCCATGAATCCCAATGCGACGCGCATCATTTGTTCAATAATTATCTGCACAGGCGTAGCTTTTTCAGCATCAAATGCGGTCATGCTTTCATCCATATAAGCGCTTTGTGATAGTTCGAGTTGGAAGGCGAATATCCGTTCATCGGGTTGCGCATAATGGCGGGTGATATAGCCACCTTTGAAACGGCCATTGCTAACCCAGTTGTATTGCGATTGCACCGCTAGGATTGCCTCGAGTTTTGCCAAAATCTGATTGGGAAAACTCGCCCCGCTGGCCGTGCCTAGATTGAAATCGGGCAGCTTACCTTCAAATAAAAATGGCAGTTCTGGGCGAATGGAATGCCCTTCCCACAACAGCGCTTTACCATGTTGCTGTTTTATGCGAATTAACTCGGCATGCAATGCGCTGTGATAAGGCTGCCAATACTGCGCTCGCCTGTGCACAATGTCGTTATGCGTTAGTTGTTGGCCATCAAGATAAATGCTTTCGCCGCTAAACGCATGCACTGGGCATAAGCCGGTTGTATTCTGCCCTGGATACAAAGACACATCGTCGGGTGAGCGATTTAAATCGATGACATAACGCGAATATAGCGGTTTAAGAATCGATGCACCGATATCTTTGGCAAAGCCATACAACTGATCCATGAACCAATCGGTATCGGGTGCAGTATGTGCAAAAGGCTTCAGCTTTTCGCGAATAGCATCCGGAATTTCAGCGCCATTATGCGGCAAGCTAACCAGCAGTGGCAGTGTGCCTTGATGCAGTTCAAAGGTGTGCATCAGAATCGGCTAGCGCTGAATGGTTTTACATCAACACATAGCGTTTGCCCAGTGATTAACTCAGCAATAAGTTGCCCAGTTATTGCGCTCATGCTCATGCCTAGCATGCCATGGCCGGTGGCAAGAAACAGGTTCTCGTGCTTCGGCGATTTACCAATAATCGGCAAATCGTCATAGGTCATTGGCCGCCAACCATACCAACGTTCTTTCACTTCATCACCAAACGGCTCATGCAAATACTCATGCGCACCACGTTCTAAAGCAGCAAGGCGTTTAGCATTAAGTTTATCGTCGAAGCCAGAAAATTCCATGGTGCTACCCAAGCGATAGCCATCTGGCCACGCGGTAACACACACGCTACGCTCACTTAGCACTAAAGGCGTTTTTGGCATTATTTCTGGTTTGTTGTAAGTAATGGAATAGCCTTTGCCAGGCTGTATGGGCAAGTTGAGTTCAATACTTTTTGCTAATGCTGATGACCAAACCGCCATCGCCATCACCACGTCATTAGCCACATAATTACCACGATTAGTTTGTACTGTTTGAATTTTTCCAGCTTCGCATTGTAAGGCCAAGACTTCGCAATGCTCCTCAATCACACCGCCAAGTTCACGAACTACTCTAGCTAACTCGGCGCAATAGGCATCGGGACGAAAATGCGCATCATCAGGAAAAAATACACCGCCCACCATGCTCGGCTTCAATGCCGGTTCACGCTGTGCTAATTCTGCAGCACTCAACACTTCCGCACGTACCGCACATTCGCGCAGTAAAGGTAGTTCATGCAGCATTTCATCTAGTCCTTGCTGTGAATTAAAAGCATACATAACACCTGACGCCGAAAATGCGCAGTCTAGTTGTTGCTGTTCAATGGTTGACTGCAACAATGTGCGCGAAGCATTCAATAGGCTAGCTTTGGCCAAAGCGGCTTGATGCATATCTTTGACATTGCAACGCAATGAAAAACGCAATAGCCATTCCAATAAGGCTAGGTCAGTGGATGGCTTCACGTAAAATGGCGCATCCGTTTGCGTCATGTATTTCAGCGCTTTGCCAATCATGCCTGGTGCGGCTAATGGCCGTGCATGGCTTGGCGTGATAGTGCCGCAATTGCCATACGAGGTTGCACCGCCAACGGTGTTCTTTTCGAGTATACGAACACTGAGGCCTTGTTTAAGTAAAAACAGTGCGCAGCTAAGCCCAATAACACCGCCACCGAGGATTAGAACGTCTTGCTTAAGATTAGACATGAGTTAACTACAAAGAATTCAAGCTCTATAATACAAACTTTGGCCGTCTACTGTAAGTCAGCCAACGCCAGATGTACTCTACCGGCCCCATGCTGAAACGATTCAGCCACCATGTACTGAATGCAGTTTGGGCCGCAATTAAAGCTATGGCAAAGGGAATATGCCAAGCCCGTGGCAATTGCTGAAAATAACCAAGGCCGTAGCCACTGAAAATCAGCGTACAGATCAGTGAATGGCTAAGGTAATTAGTCAAAGCCATACGACCTAACGGCGCCAAATACGTCATTAACGCCTTCTGAGTTGGCCTTGCCCAGAGCCAGCGCAGGCCAAAAAACATGCCGACGCTCATCGCCAAGCCAGCCAGCATGTTGAGAATTTCCACTGCAGCAAACTCCGCATCAAGATTAACCATAGACACGTCCGGAGATATAGCGAGACTACACGCCATCAATACTAAACCGGTTGCATAACAAATTATCGCTATTTTGCCGCCATTGTCTTCGGTTTGTGTGATCGGTTTTGTCCAGCCTATACGATGTAAGCGCACACCCAATGAGAACATGGCAACAGCCATGGGTAATAAAATAGTTAAATTCCCAAGACCCTGCAGAAAAACGCCAGCTCGCCACTGTAGCGTTACTAAATAGCTGTTGTTACCTTGTAAGCGAATTTCTTCAGCGATCATTTCTGCAATGTCGGTACCGTCATCCTTACTGTTGACCATGAAACCCATATACGCCAGCATTAACAAGGGTATGCAATAGGTCAGTAAAATTCGTGACAGACGCGGCGGCGCATCGGTTTTCAGCCTCCAAAGCAGCACAAAACCGGCCAGCGCGTAGGTGAAAAGTATATCGCCTTCCCAAATCAATATGCCATGCGCACCACCAATAGCCAGCAATGCCCACAAACGACGTTTGTATATGCGCTTAAAATCGCCAGCATTGCGTTGTGCACTATCGAACATTATGGCAAAACCGATGCCGAACAACAAAGAAAACAAGGTCCAGAACTTTCCTTGCACGAAGATGTAAATAACAGCATCAGCAATTCGATTGGCGCCGTGAAGCGTGGGGTCTATCCCGCTCATAGCCACCAGAATTGGGCCATTGAAGGCCTCAAGATTCATTAATAGAATGCCAAAAAGCGCAAAGCCCCGAATCGCGTCGAGCATGTCGATGCGTTCGGGGCTTGGTGTCAGCAAATTAGTGCTCAACGCCACCTTCGCCATGCGCGTGACCATGCGCGATTTCTTCTTCGCTGGCAGCGCGTACGTCAAGCACATCCACCGCAAAATCGAGCGACTTGCCGGCCATCGGATGGTTCAAATCAACGTCAACCACACTCATGCCCACTTTCAAGATGGTCATGGCGCGTTGGCCCGCTTCGGTTGGTAATACCACTTGCATACCAGGTGCAAGCTTAGCGTTCTTGAATAATTTTTTCGGAATACGCTGTGTTAAGCCTTCGCGGCGTTCGCCGTAAGCTTGCTCCGGACTGATGGTAACGTTAACTTGTTCGCCAGCTTGCTTGCCCAACATCGCTTCTTCTAGGCCTGGAATAATAGCGCCATGGCCAACTAATACCGTTAAGGCTTGGCTTTCTTTTGAACTTTCCAATTGCTCTTTGCCGGTTTCAGCAACACTGTAATGAAATTTAACCACGGAGTTTTTTTCGATAATCATAATAAATCCATACAAGAGTGACGAAATGCCTACATTTAGGCACAATGAATAACCGCCTATTATCCAAGTTAGCGTAAATAAATGCCAGCAAAATCCGTTCGAGCCAGTATTTCTCCCTTGTTGTTAGTGCTTCTAACATCCTGCGCTAGCGCTCCTGAGCACAAACAGCGTGGCCACGCAGCACAGGCAACAGGGCTAGGCGAAGATTATTCTGCCACACCGGCAAGCCTAAAAGCGGCCGCCAACGATGTATTGTTTCAGGCCATTAGTTTGGTTGGCACGCCGTATCGCTACGGCGGCAATAGCCCGGAATCTGGCTTTGATTGCAGCGGCCTGATTAATTATGTATTTTTGCATAGCGCCAGCATGAAGCTGCCCCGCACCACCGCTGAACTCATTGATATTAATGCGCCAAAAATTGATAAAGACCGGCTTTACCCCGGCGATTTAGTGTATTTCAACACCCAAGGCGGTCGTGTTAGCCATATTGGTATTTATGTGGGTGAACGTCGTTTTGTGCATTCGCCAAGCTCCGGCGGAACAGTTCGTATGGACAATATTGATACGCCCTATTGGCAAAAGCATTTCGTTGAAGCTAAGCGCGTTTTAGATCGTAATTAACCATTACAAGTAC
>JAYTOD010000029.1:0-4341 GCA_043747995.1 Arenimonas sp. | reverse complement strand
GCGAAAAAATACCAAATGCCTGAAGCAACAATTCGCGAAGTGTTGGCTAAAGCAAAATACAAACAAAGTATTGTCAATGCCATGTCGCGGCCCGCTGAGGCTACTAAAACCTGGGCGCAGTACCGCCCCATTTTCGTTACTGAAACCCGTATTAAACAAGGTCAAAATTATTTAGCGAACAATCGCTTTGAGCTAGAGCCAATTGCAAATCAATATGGTGTGCCATCTGAAATTATTTTGGCGATTATGGGCGTTGAAACCGGTTGGGGCCAAAATATGGGCAGCCATAATGTGCTTGACGCGCTATACACCTTGGCCTTTTATTATCCAGTGATTAATGGCAAAACTAACCCAGCCCGCAGTGCTTTTTTTACCGATGAATTAGGTCAGTTTTTTGCTTTATGCAAGGAAGAGGGTTTCGATCCTCTGCTGGTAAAAGGCAGTTATGCCGGCGCGATGGGTTTAGGGCAATTTATGCCATCAAGTTACCGCAACTACGCCAAAGACGGCGATGGCGATGGTAAGCGCGATTTGTTTGGCTCAAAAAAAGATGCTTATGCATCCATTGCCAATTATTTTATTGGCTTTGGCTGGCAAACCAATAAGCCAACTTTTGTACTCGCAACAAAATCTGCTGAGGCCTTGCCGTTTAAACCAGATAATTGGGAAGCAAAATACACGCTGGCAGAATTGCAACAAAAAGGCTTTACCCCAAATCAGCCAGTAGAAAATGCGCCTGCCACATTACTCACCCTAGAAGGTGCGCAAGGCACTGAACATTGGATTGGCTTTAAGAATTTTTGGGTAATCACCCGCTATAACCGCTCACCCATGTATGCCATGTCAGTGTTTCAGTTGTCACAGGAAATTGCCCAAAAGCCATACAACATTCCGCCCACCTCAACCGCACAATGACAAGCAAGCTTTTTTCGCTAACGTCAGTATTGCTTTTGGCAGCATGTAGCAGCGCACCTGTTAAGACGCCCAGTACTTCATATTCACATGTTAAGCTGCCCATCTCAGCGCATACACCGGTTACACCTCGACAAGATAGTGATGAGATTGTTGAAACCGAATATACCAGTGTCGCTGCAAATAATAATGCCCAGGTGTGTCGGCAAACCATGCAACATGATGAACGCAATTACACCGCCGGAGGCTTATATGCACCGAGTATTTCAGACGCTTCACCGCTTGGCGATTTAGACATCAATCAATTACAAGAGCCCACTCCAAGGAATGAGCCAAAATCCAAATATGGCAACAGATCGCCCTATACAGTGCTGAATAAAAAATATACGGTATTAGATTCGGCAAATGGCTATAAAGAGCGTGGCATTTCTTCCTGGTACGGCACTAAGTTTCATGGTCGCAAAACATCCAGCCAAGAAATATATGACATGTGTCAGTTCAGCGCTGCACACAAATCGCTGCCAATACCTAGCTATGTTAAAGTGACGCGCTTGGACACTGGGCAGTCCGTTATTGTCAGAATTAACGATCGAGGCCCTTTTCATGAAGGCCGAATCATTGACCTTAGTTTTGCTGCGGCAACGAAGCTAGGCATTAATAAATTAGGCACAGCGAAGGTTGAAGTTGAGGCAATCAATGTCTCTGATTTGGCCAGCGCTCCAGCATTGGTGGTTGAATCGAATTTAGTACTAAAACAAACTACTTTAGCGCCTGAAACGAACGTAGCTAATCGAAGTTTTCTGCAGATTGCTTCTTTTTCAAACAAAGACAATGCTCAAGTGCTTTTGGAGCGTTTACAACTAGCTGAAATTAAGTATGCTTTTATCAAAAAATCACAAGTTAATCATGAATCTGTGTGGCGAGTGCGCATTGGGCCATTAAACGAGTCTGAAATAGGCGAAACTCAGAATAAATTAAACGAATTAGACCTAAAAGGGCTTCGTGTTAGTACCGAATAAGCTTAAAATAGCGGGGTAGTACCCCCTTATTTGGAGCTCTCATGCAATTTCCTCGTTATTTAGTGGCAGGTGCCGCGGTTTGTGTTGTCGCCGTTGCGTTTGCACAGTCAGCTCCGGTGCCGAATGCCACACCAAGCGCATCGCCTTCGGTGCAAATTCCTGCAGCGCCTGCGCCGGTTGGCGCGGCCTCTTGGCTGGTGATGGATTTCAGTAATGGCCAAGTTTTGGCCAGCCAAAATCCAGATGTGCGCATGGAGCCAGCTAGCATCACCAAAGTGATGACTTCTTATGTTGTGGCAGCTGAAATCAGGGCTGGCAAAATTAAAGCCACCGATCAAGTGATGATTAGTGAAAATGCCTGGCGCGGCGGCGGCGGTGGCACTGATGGATCAACCAGTTTCCTGCCTTTGAATAGCACCGTAAGTCTTGATGAACTTGAGCGCGGTATGGTGATTCAGTCTGGCAATGATGCCGCGATTGCCTTAGCCGAGCACGTGGCCGGCTCTGAGCAGGCGTTTGTTGAACTGATGAATAACTACGCGAAAAAAATTGGCATGAACAACAGCCATTTCGCTAACCCGCATGGTTTGTCTGATCCGAACCATTATTCAACTGCGCGTGATTTGGCATTGATGGGACGCGCGATGATCCGCGATTTTCCGCAAGCGTATGCGTATAATAAAATTAAAGAATATACCGTTAATGGTATTCGCCAGCACAACCGCAACAGCCTGTTGTGGAAAGATGCGTCGGTTGATGGCATCAAAACCGGGCACACCTCAGCCGCCGGATTCTGTTTATTGGCCTCTGCCAAGCGCGGTGAACAGCGTTTGATTTCAGTGGTATTAGGTATCCAAACTGAATCACAAAAAGAAGGTTTTCGGTTGCGCGAAGACGGCAATTTAGCACTACTCAACTGGGGCTTCCGTTTTTATGAAACTCGCACACTTTATACGCCAGATAAAACCATCACTAGCCCGCGCGTTTGGAAAGGCAAAGAAGATGCAGTGGCACTTGGCGTGGCAACACCGTTTAGCGTTAGCGTGCCACGCGGCAAATTTGAATCATTGAAAGCCAATATTGATACGCCAAAATACATCATCGCGCCGCTAAAAGCAGGTGACAAAGTGGGTACTTTGCGCATCAGTCTTGATGGCAAAGTGATTGCAGAAACCGCACTAGTCGCAAAAGTCGCTGTTGCCGAAGCCGGCTTCTTTGGCCGCTTGTGGGATGGCTTCTGGATGTGGTGGGATAAGCTGTAAGCCAACACAAATTGTTGAACTTGTAGGGGCGGCCTTTGTGCCGCCCTTATTTATTGCAGAGTTAATTAAAGGCGAGCTATTAAAATATGATCGGTTTGGCGGTCGCTTCCAACATAGAAATCGGTTACGCCCATATCAATAAATCCGAGTTTGAAATAAAACGCCATCGCTCGTGGGTTGCGCTCCCAGGCGCTTAACCAAAGATATTGGCCACCAAGTGCAAGCGCGTGTTGTTGTACTTCGCGCATTAATGTGTGCGCTAAACCATTGCCGTGCTCGCTGTGTGCCACATAAAAGCGCTGTAATTCAACGGCATCGTGTTGCGTGACCAATGCGTGCTTCTCGCGAAAACGAATTTGTGCGTATGCAAGAAGTTGAGTGTCACGGATAACCAGTAGTGTGCGGGCTTTTTCGTCCAATAATTCGTGTTTCAGAATTTCTGGTGTGAGTGTGGAATTGACATACGCTTGTGAATCATCGGGATTATTTTTGTCGGCGTATGTAGCGATGAATTGCGCAATGGCAAATGCGCTTAAGCGCTCAGCATCGTCTGGTGTTGCCAATTGTATGCTGTGCTTGTGCATGCTTGGTCGCTATAATTTATTTATTTCAATTAACAAATGGGTGTGTGCAAAGTGCCTCTACCTTCAATAATTATACGACCATACGGCGCACCAAGGTACGCCCTATAAATAGCATAGGGTGTGCCTTGGCGCACCATGATTGTTGAATTTGTCACACAAAAAAACCAGCTTTCGCCGGTTTTTCATCTGTAGGGTGGGTTGTAACCCACCTTACAAAATTAACGTGAGTTATTTCTTAACTTCAACCGTCAAACCACGGCGTTCCAGCAGTGGGTTGATGTCTGGTTCTTGTTCGGCAAAATCACGGAACAATTGCAGTGCATCTTTGCTGCCACCCTGCGATAGTAGTTTAGCGCGGAAGCGATCACCGTTTTCGCGAGTTAGGCCTCCATGATTCTTAATCCATGCCACGGTATTGGCATCCAATACTTCCGACCAAATATAGGCATAGTAACCGGCTGCATAGCCGCCCATGATGTGGCTGAAGTAGTTGGTGCGATAGCGTGGCGGAACAGCGGCAAAATCCAAGCCCACATCTTTCAATGCTTTGGCTTCATAAGCAAG
>JAYTOD010000028.1:0-6042 GCA_043747995.1 Arenimonas sp. | reverse complement strand
CCATTCATCCATTGGCGCAATGAAATGCTGGGCTGGACACTGCTATGGATTAGCTTCTGTGTGGGTTTTTATGCTGGCTTTGGCGCAATGGGGTTATTATTTTTTGTGCTGCAAGGATTCTTCGCGGCCTGTTCCTTGGAAGTCATCAACTACATTGAACATTATGGCCTTGAACGCAAACAATTGGATGATGGCCGCTATGAACGCACCACACATTTGCATTCATGGAATTCCGATTATGCTTTGTCGAATTTTATGCTGTTTCAATTGCAAAGACACTCCGACCACCACGCCTTCCCGAAACGTCGCTATGCCATCTTGCGGCATTTTGAAGACTCGCCACAATTGCCTGGCGGTTATGCTTCCATGTTCGTTTTAGCCTTATTTCCTCCGCTCTGGCACCGCGTTATTGATCCGCGTGTGTTGGCCCATAAGGCTGCGCAGAGCTAACCATCATCCGGCCATTGAATGCTTGGTTTGGCTTTGAGTGAATGATCTTTTAGGACTGCGCCTTGCACGGCGGCCAACACTGCCAAGGCGTCCTTGGTTTCAGCCACATCATGTACGCGAATAATGCGTGCGCCATTTTGTACTGCAATCATGGCTGCTGCTGCAGAACCCATCACGCGTTGTTTGAGTGGGCGACCGGTGATTTGACCAATCATTGATTTGCGTGATACGCCAGCCAACACGGGCACACCGAGTTGTGTGAAGTAATCAAGATTAGCCAGCAATGCCAGATTATGTTCTAGCTGCTTGCCGAAACCGAAGCCCGGATCGATAACAATATTTTTCTTGGCAATACCGGCCATCTCGCAAGCGAAAATGCGTTCGGTTAGAAATTGCCGAATCTTTACCAACACATCATCGTAATGCACTTCACTTTGCATAGTTTTTGGTGAGCCAAGCATATGCATCAGGCATATCGGCACGCCGAGCTCGGCAGCCGCTTCTAACGCGCCGTCACGGCGTAAGGCAAATACATCGTTGATAAACGTAGCGCCAGCAGCCACAGCCGCGCGCATCACCTCGGCTTTTGAAGTGTCGATACTGATTGGCACATCGACTTGTTTAGCGAGCGCATCAATAACTGGAATAACTCGCGAAAGCTCTTCGTCCAATGAAACCGGTTCGGCATTCGGACGTGTTGATTCGCCACCAATATCCAAGATATGCGCACCTTGCTCAATAGCCCGCAATGCGAATTCAATGGCTTGTTGTACGGAAGCTAGTTGGCCACCGTCAGAAAACGAATCCGGAGTAATATTGATAATCGCCATGATTTTTGGCGTATCGAGTTTTAGCGAATATTTACCGCATTGCAGGCTGGGTGATGTATCAAACATGCACTAAGTATCCCATTAAAAAGCCAGGCTAAAACCTGGCTTTTCTAAATTACAATCGATTATGTTTGCGGCATGGGGCCGCCGATGGGGCCAACAGTTGGCGTTTCGTCCTTGCTGGTTTTACCAGATTTCGCCCAATCCAATGGCGGGCCAGGAACGCGACCTTCCATAACTGCATCAATCTGGCTAACATCAACAGTTTCATACAGCAACAACGCCTCAGCCAGGGCATGCAGTTTATCGATATTGTCTTTCAGAATCTGCGTGGATCGCGCATAGGCTTTATCAAGAATGGTGCGTACCACTTCATCAATTTTTTTAGCAGTATCATCCGACACATTTTTGGTTTGCGACACGGAGCGGCCTAAAAATACTTCGCCCTCATCTTCGGCATAAGCAATTGGGCCAAGTTCATCCGACAAGCCCCATTTAGTGACCATATTGCGCGCCATCTTAGTGGCACGTTCAATGTCGTTTGATGCGCCGGTGGTAACTTTGTCGGCACCGAAAATCAATTCTTCGGCAACACGTCCACCATACAATGAACATAGCTGCGATTGTATAGCCACTTTGTTGTAACTGTATTTATCGCCTTCCGGCAGATACATGGTAACGCCTAAGGCGCGGCCACGAGGAATGATGGTGACTTTGTAGACCGGGTCGTGCTCAGGCACCATGCGGCCAACAATGGCATGGCCGGCTTCGTGGTATGCGGTTAGCTTCTTCTCGTCTTCGCTCATCGCCATCGAGCGACGTTCAGCACCCATCATGATTTTATCGCGGGCTTTGTCGAAATGCTCCATACGCACTTCTTTGGCATTTTCACGGGCAGCGAACAATGCTGCTTCGTTAACTAAATTAGCTAAATCCGCGCCAGAAAATCCCGGTGTACCGCGCGCAATGGTCAGTGGCATAACATCTTCATTGAGTGGCACTTTACGCATATGCACTTTCAGAATTTGTTCACGGCCTTTCACATCCGGCAAACCAACCACCACTTGACGATCAAAACGACCTGGGCGAAGCAATGCAGGATCCAACACATCAGGGCGATTGGTAGCGGCAATCACAATCACGCCTTCACCGCCTTCAAAACCATCCATTTCAACCAGCAGTGCATTCAGCGTTTGCTCGCGCTCATCATGCCCGCCACCCAAACCGGCACCACGGTGACGGCCAACCGCATCGATTTCATCAATGAAAATAATGCACGGCGATTGTTTTTTGGCAGTTTCGAACATATCACGCACGCGTGAAGCGCCAACGCCAACAAACATTTCAACGAAATCAGAACCGGAGATTGAGAAGAACGGCACTTTAGCTTCGCCAGCAATGGCGCGCGCTAACAAAGTTTTACCGGTTCCTGGGCTACCGACCATCAAAATACCACGCGGAATTCGACCGCCTAATTTTTGAAATTTAGTTGGGTCGCGTAAGAATTCAACCAGTTCGCCCACTTCTTCCTTGGCTTCGTCGCAACCCGCCACATCGGCGAAAGTAACTTTTACATCATTCTCGCCCTGCAGTTTGGCACGAGAACGGCCAAAGCTCATCGCGCCGCCCTTGCCACCACCTTGCTGCATTTGCTTTATGAAATAAAACGCAATACCAAAAAATAATACATACGGCAGAATATTCAACACGATTGCCCAAAACGGCGGACCAGCTGGCGGCTTTTGTTGCACGATTTCAACTTTACGTTTGACTAATACATTCACCAAATCGCGATCGTACGGCCCCCATGTTTGGCCAGTAGTGCCATCGCCACGGGTATATTTTAATTCGGTGCGCGCACCTGAACTTTCTTCCGAGAACTCGACTTTGCTTACCGTGCCGCCATCGACTTCATCAAGGAATTTCGAGTACGGCACTTCTTGCGCGGTTTTACCCACATCGGGGGCAAAGGTTTGTACCGCCGTCATCAGCAAAAAGCCAACCACCACAAAAACAATAATATTTTTCACTAAATCGCTCATATTGATTCCTTAACGCTTACCTGTGGCTAACGCATATACTTCATTGGAACGGCGCCTAGAGGCGGCCGGCTTGCGGATAGTCAGCTTTTGATAGCGCGGGCGTAATTCTTTAACGTAATCGTCAAATCCTTCACCATGAAACAGCTTTATCAAAAAATTACCACCCTTCTTTAAATGTCCATCAGCAAAATCACGCGCCAGTTCGGAAAGATACATGGCTCGCGCTAAATCGACTGTGTCCACTCCTGACATATTGGGGGCCATATCCGATAAAACAAGGTCTGCCTTCGCACCGCCAAGCAAGCTCTCTAACTGTAACAGTACAGACTCCTCTCTGAAGTCCCCGTGAATAAAGTCGACTCCTGCAATCGGCGGCATATCTAGAATATCTAAGGCCAGTACACGGCCTTTATCACCCATGACTTTGCGCGCAACCTGTGACCAACTGCCCGGCGCAGCGCCTAAGTCAACCACCAACATCCCAGGCCGGATGAGTTTATCGCGCTCTAGCAGCTCATCAAGTTTATATGCGGCACGCGAACGCAAGCCTTCGGCTTGGGCTTTCTTCACGAAAGGATCAGCAAAGTGCTCTTTCAACCAAAGTTGGCTGCTTTTACTGCGGGTAGCCATAGAAGATTAGGGTTTGGATAGAGGTTCATGATACTCTTTTATCCTCTTTACCGCTTGGGCCAAAGGTCATGTCAACCACTTTAAACAACGCGCAGAAGCGCTACTTACGCGGTTTAGCACACGATTTGAAGCCAATTATTTTAGTAGGCGCCAAAGGCATAAGCGAGGCACTTCTTGCGGAATTAGACTTAGCCTTAGAACGCCATGAGTTATTGAAAGTGAAATTTTCAGCGCAAGACCGGGAAACCCGCGATGCGTGGATGGATCAACTGGTTGAAAAATCTGCGTCGAGCTTAATCAACAAAATCGGCAATACCATCATTATTTTCCGCCGCAGCAAAGACAAGCCTTTAATCATTCTGCCAAAAGCCTAAATGCAGATTTCGCTGGAAAATCCGGATTATCGCTACATCTGTCGTGGCTTAAGCCTAAACGGCGTGTTGGTTAATAACCGAGATTTGCAATCTAGCTTTATTCTTGCACCAAATCAGTTAATTGAAAATTGGGCTTTATGTAATATCAGTGAACTGAATACTGAACATTGGCTGCCGGTGCTTGAACTAAAACCCAGCCTGTTTATTCTTGGCACCGGCCAAACGCAAATTTTCCCGGAAGCCAAACATATGGCTTTTTTTCTACAAAAAGGCATTGGCTTTGAAGTGATGAATAATGCCGCTGCTGCCCGCACTTTCAACATTTTGGCGCAGGAAGGCCGCAATGTGGTGGCGGGGTTTGTACTGCCGAATTTGCCTTGAACTGACACCGTGTTCTAAACATTTATCTTGTCGCTATAAGCTGGAATCAAGGCATCCACACCAAAACGTACTTTCAAAGCTAATGCTAGATCTTTTCGTGCATCATCCTCGCCATGCACCAAAGCCACACGCGGGTGCTTATCGAAGCTTGCATACCACTCAAGCAAGCCAGCTTGATCGGTATGCGCAGACAGCCCCCCAATTGTATGCCGCTGCGCCTTGACTTCTATCATCTCGCCGAATAATTTGACTTCGGGAGCGCCGTCCACCAATATGCGACCTAAAGTTCCGACCGATTGATAACCAACGAAAAGCACATGGTTTTTCGCGTTGCCTAAATTTTTCTCCAAGTGATGGCGAATCCGGCCACCATTACACATGCCCGAACCAGCGATAATAATGCAGCCGCCTTTGTGCTCGCTAATGGCTTTTGATTCCGCAACATCGGCGGTATATTTTAGATTGGGCAAATGAAACGGGGGCGGCTTGCCGTGCAACATGGCTTTCGCATCAGCATCGAATAATTCTTCATGACGAGCATACACACTCACCACTTTTGATGCCATTGGGCTATCGAGGAATATTTTCCATTTTGCCAAACCCCAATCATCCCAATGCTTGGCAAACCAATATAAAAGTTCTTGACTTCGCCCAACCGCAAAAGCGGGAATCAGGATGTTGCCACCACTTGTCCATGCAGTGTCAAAAATTTCGCCCATCTCTTTTATGGTCGCCATACGGTCACGATGCAAACGTCCGCCATAGGTTGATTCCATTAAAACCAAATCGGCTGTTAAAAATGGATTTGGATCATTCAAGATTGGTGTACCTTTAGGGCCAACATCTCCCGAGAACACCAGCGTTTTAGTTTTACCATCAACAACAGACTGAACACGCACACTGGCAGAGCCCAAGATATGCCCCGCATCTTGCAAGCAAATACTTAAACCTGGAAATAATTGTCTTTCTTCCTTATAGTCCAAACCAATTAATTGCCGAACCACAAGCCCTACATCCTTGCGGGTGAATAAAGGTTCGTGTTTGCTATGGCCGTGTTTATGGTAGCGATTATCACGCTCAGCTTGCATCTCAGCTAAAGATGCCGCGTCTTCCAGCATAATCGGCAATAAATCAGCACTGGCTTTATGGGTATAGATTGGCCCGTGATAACCAAAATCAACTAATACTGGCAACCTGCCACAGTGATCAATGTGCGCATGGCTCAATATGACTGCATCTATGCTTTTGACATCAAAATCAAATGGCAAAGCATTTTTTGCCTCTTCAAGCTTGCTACCTTGAATCATACCGCAGTCCAACAGTATCCGTTTGCCG
>JAYTOD010000027.1:0-3540 GCA_043747995.1 Arenimonas sp. | reverse complement strand
TGAAAATAATCGACTGCGCCGCGAGCTGTTACTTGGTACAACGGACGATAAGCCATGAAATGTTTTCTAGTGACATTCCTGTTGAGCATGCTTACTTTTACAGCTTTTGCTGCCGAGCCAGTTATCGACCCAGCGATACAACAGCTAACTCAGACACTGGATGCATTGGATCAAGAAGCCAAGCAAAATAATGCTGCGCCCTTAGAGCGCCTGCAAGCTCGGCAGTCCATTATGTGGCTAGCAAAAATACGCGTAAAAGATCGCCCCGAAGCGATGCAAGAGGCGCAGGTGTTGCTTAAAACAGCTGAGTTTTCGGTAAAAATAGCTCAACTCAAAGATCAGCTCATTCAAGCAGACCGTGAGCGCGATGGTATTTTTGTAGAAGCTTCAAAACGCGATGCAAGCTTAGCGCGAAAAGAATCTGAACGTTTACGCATGCGGGCATTGGCGCTGGAAGAAGAGCAATTACAAACGCAAGAAAGTGCCAGTCTGGATGCACTTGCTTTGCAGCAAGAGCAGTTAGCAACTGATGAACAAAGTAAGCGTGTGGTCGATGCGAAGGCTAAAGAAGCGGCATTAACGCGTTTGGAAGAAGAGTTGCAAGCGCAAATGGTGGTATCTGCCGATGATGTTCTTCAATCCCGAACAGTCGCTGGCAAAGTGGTTTATATTTTATCGGCCACGGCATTTGATCCGGGTAAAAATACGCTGAGTGCAGCGGCAAAAGATGCACTTCGGCAATTAGCTAAGAAATTAAAGGCATCCGGCAAAACTTGGTCTATTAATGGGCACACGGATGCTACGGGTTTGGATGCAGAAAATATTTTGTTGTCGAAAAAACGTGCCGACACGGTTGTATCGGTATTAAAGGCTGCTGGTGTTTCGGCTGGGAAGCTGCGTGCGCAAGGATTAGGTTCAGCAAAACCTCTGGGGTCCAATCAAAGTAAATTGGGTCGTGCGCAAAATCGACGTGTTGAGATTATTCAAAAATAGTCTATAAAACAGGGTGATGCAAAATAGAGCTGCCCGCCAACGGCAAGCAACTGCATGAATTTACTAGATTATTCTATGAAATCCCATTATTTGGCTTTTTTCTAAATTAAAGCTATATAAATCAATCTGATAAAAAAACAGTTGCGGAGCCAAAAAGACAAGCGTAGTTTTTATAGTCCATGCATAACATTCTTATGCATGGCTTTAAGAGAGCCTAAATTATGCGTGTTTGCACATCACCTCGTCCCGATGCTGCTTTCGGATTGTTGGTCGCCTCAAGCGGCAAATCCACACAATTATTTAGCGTTAAACCATAAACCCCAGCCATGCTGGGGTTTTGTTTTTTCAACAGGAGGTCAACGTGTTTGAAGGTCAACCACAACAAGCAATTGATTCAATGATGGAATCCGATAGTTCTTTCCGGCAGCTTTACTACCATCATCAGAAGCTCGATAAGAAAGTCACTGATGCTAATCTTGGCATTTTACCGATTGATGATTTGACCTTGACGCGAATGAAGCGCGAAAAATTGTTAGCCAAAAATCAACTCACCCGCATGTTGTCATTGAAAAAACATTAAAGCCGTTTTGCCCGACCATAACGGCCAGTCATCCTGGTTCGGCTGGCCGTTTTCGCAAAACCGAGCGCACGTGAAACTGTTAGAATATCCATAGATTAATCACCTATGGTTATTATGACAATTCAGCATAGCGTTCTCGATTTAATTGGCAATACTCCGATGGTTAAAGCCAACCATCTTGATACTGGTTTGTGCACTCTGTATTTGAAGCTTGAATGCATGAACCCAGGCGGTTCCATCAAAGACCGCATTGGCATGATGATGATTGAATCGGCAGAACGCGCTGGGAAAATCAAAGCTGGCGATACCTTAATAGAAGGTACTGCTGGCAATACCGGTATTGGTTTGGCATTAGTGGCACAGCAAAAAGGCTACAAACTGCTTCTGATTGTTCCCGATAAAATGAGCCGCGAGAAAATCTTCAACTTGCGCGCTATGGGCGCCGAGGTGATATTAACGCGCTCGGATGTGGCCAAGGGCCATCCGGAATATTACCAAGACATGGCCGAGCGCATTGCGCGCGAAACACCGAACAGCTATTTCATCAATCAGTTTGGCAACCCCGATAATCCGCTAGCGCATGAAACTGGCACCGGCCCAGAAATTTGGCAGCAAATGGGTGAAGATATGGATGCAATAGTATTTGGTTGTGGCAGCTCCGGCACCATGACCGGTCTTTCGCGCTTTTTTGCCAAAGCCGCGCCGCATGTAGAGCTGGTGTTGGCTGATCCAGTCGGTTCAATCCTAACGCAATACATTAACGAAGGCGTGCTCAGCACTAAATCCGGTTCGTGGATGGTGGAAGGTATTGGCGAAGATTTCCTGCCAGATATTTCCGATTTTACCCGGGTGAAAAAAGCCTACGCCATTTCCGATAAAGAAAGTTTTCATGCCGGTCGCGAATTGCTGGTTAAAGAAGGCGTGCTAGGCGGTTCTTCCTCGGGCACCTTATTGGCCGCGGCCTTGAAATATTGCAAAGAACAAGCCGTGCCGAAAAAAGTGGTGGTGTTTGTCTGCGATACCGGCAATAAATATTTATCGAAAATGTATAACGATTACTGGATGCTCGATAACGGCTTTTTAGAGCGCGAAGCCAAAGGCGATTTATCTGATTTAATTTTGCGACCCTATGCCAAGCGCGACACCGTAGTGGTTTCGCCGAGCGATACGTTGAATGTGGCCTATCAACGTATGAAACTGTATGACGTATCGCAACTGCCGGTTATGCAAGATGAACAAATCGTCGGTATAGTTGATGAATCCGATGTGCTTTTGCATGTGCATGCCAATCAGGAGCGTTTCAAAGAATTGGTGGAAACTGCTATGGTGCGCGATCTGCAAGTTTTAGATGTGACTGCGCCTATGGATGCGTTGATGCCGATTTTTGATGCTGGAAAAGTCGTGATTGTGATGGATGGCGAGAGATTTCTAGGCTTAATCACCCGAATTGATTTACTGAATTATTTGCGCCGTCGTGTGCAATAAAGGACTGTTATGAGTAACAACACTAAGCACGGTATGGGCACCAAAGCCATTCATGCCGGGCAATCGCCCGACCCAACAACCGGCGCGGTGATGATGCCGATTTACGCCACATCAACCTACGCGCAAGCCAGCCCCGGCGAGCATCAAGGCTTTGAATATTCGCGTAGCCATAACCCAACCCGTTTCGCCTATGAACGCTGCGTGGCGGCCTTGGAATCGGGTTCGCATGGCTTTGCTTTTGCATCGGGCCTAGCGGCAACATCCACGGTATTGGAAATGCTCGATTCTGGCGCACATGTGATCTGCATGGATGATGTGTATGGCGGCACCTTTCGTTTATTTGAACGGGTTCGCAAACGTTCGGCCGGATTGCAATTTAGTTTTGTTGATTTAAACGATGCGGCGGCGCTTGCAGCGGCCTTACAGCCAAACACCAAAATGATTTGGTGCGAAACACCCACCAATCCGCTGTTGAAAATTGT
>JAYTOD010000026.1:0-13597 GCA_043747995.1 Arenimonas sp. | reverse complement strand
AAGTTTAAATTAGACGTTGAAGCTTTATCGGAATTTGCGATTGTTGAAGATATTTCTGTGAAGACCATTGACTTGGACTTTGAGCGCAGCCCGAAGATTCATCGGTGTTGGAGGTTGGTTAAAATATAATAAAAACAAATAGATGCGCGTCTTGTGAATTAATTGTAGAAATATATCTACAATTTGTAGTAAGGCAATACATATTGTGGTAACGTACCTACATTGTTCAGTAAATGTGAGGTGTAGCCATGAGCATTACGACCCTTTCAAGCCGTCAGTTCAATCAAGATGCTAGTAAAGCCAAGAAAGCGGCCGCGGAAGGTCCGGTGTTCATCACTGATCGCGGACATCCGGCGCATGTGTTGATGACCTACGACCAATACAAAAAACTTACCCGCACGCGTAGCCGCATCTCTGAGTTATTAGCAATGCCCGGAATTGCCGATATCGAACTTGAATTACCTATTCGAAGCGATTTACCACGAGCGGCGGATTTCGACTGATGTATTTACTTGATACGAATGTGGTGTCCGAATTACGTAAAGTCAATCAGGGCAAAGCCGATCAGAACGTTGCGGCATGGGATGCAAGCGTTGATGCCACTGATCTTTATTTATCGGTGATTACGGTGCAGGAGCTTGAAATCGGCGTGCGATTGGCTGAACGACGCGACCCCGCGAAAGGTGCACTATTGCGGTCATGGTTGAATAATCATGTATTACCTGCGTTCGAAGGCCGCATTCTCGATGTGGATACCGCTATAGCATTGCGCAGCGCTGCATTGCATGTGCCGAATCCTTGCCCAGTGCGCGATGGCTTGATTGCGGCAACCGCATTAGTACATGGAATGACAGTAGTAACCCGCAATGTGGCTGACTTTGAGTCGACGGGCGTTGTGATGATTAATCCGTGGGATGGCAAAAGCTAGTTTAAGAAAGCGACGATAGGAATTTCACCTACATATCTTCGTGATATTCACACGACGAGAATTGCATATACATCTCTCAGCCCGTCACCTTGTGCAAGATGCTAGCATAATTTATGTGGGTTGGAGTCCATTTCTTAACTCAAGTTTGAACCGCGTCACTTTCCGGTTTTGATGGTAGTCCAAAGCCGCGTGCGCAAGCGCTGCACATCTTGTGGGAAAGAGGGCGAGTCAACCAGCTTGGCTTCCACCTCAGGGCTTGGATACACCGATTGGTCGGCAGCTAGCTCTGGGTCGAGCAGTTTCTTGGCGGCGGTGTTTGGTGTGGCATACGACACATAATTGCTGATGCTAGCGGCAACTTCCGGCTTCATCAGGTAATTGATGAATGCTAGTGCATTGGCTTTATGCGGTGCGTCTTTCGGCATGGCCATCACATCTACCCAGCGCGAGGCGCCTTCTTTTGGGATAAAGAATTCGATTTCGATTCCATTATTAGCTTCTTCAGCGCGATCACGTGCTTGAAAAACATCGCCGGAATAACCCATCGCCACGCATACTTCGCCATTGGCTAAATCGGAAATATATTTCGAGGAATGGAAATATTTAATATTTGGACGCGTAGCCATATAAGCCGTTTTCACAACATCTAGTGTGGCGGCATCAGATACGGCCGGATTCATGTTTTTCCAAAGTAATACCGAGGTGAACGCATCTTCTGGGTCATCTAGTACTGCAATGCCGCATGCAGCCAGTTTGCCTGCAATAATCGGATCAAAAATCAACGACCAGCTATCCAGTTTTGCATCAGGACCAAGGATTTCACGGACTTTTTTAATATTGTAGCCAATACCGGTGGTTCCCCACATGTACGGGGCAAGTTTGGCATTACCAGTATCAATCAACGACAGCGATTTTAGAATCGTTGGATCATTGTTACTCCAGTTACTTAGGCTCGCTTTATCTAAATCGCCGAATATGCCGGCTTCAATCTGTTTTTCTGCGAATGGCCGAGCCGAAGGGAATACCACATCATAGCCGGATGATCCAGACAGCAATTTCGCTTCAAGGGTTTCGTTGCTATCGTACACGTCGTAAACAACCTTGATGCCAGTTTCTTTTTCAAAATTGGCGATGGTGTCTTCGGCAATGTAATCGCTCCAGTTATACACAAATACTTCTTTGGCTGATGCTATTACTTTTTCGGGCGATTTTTCACCGCAAGCGCTGAGCGTGGCACAAATGGCCAGCACTAAGAAAATTTTGTTCATGGCATGCTCCTTGAGTACTTCATCGAATTCTATAACAGAATGTCATCGAAGTGCATTAATAACGTATATCCAAATAGCCAATTTCTTGGCAGTTACTCAGTTTTACTAAAAAAAGCCGATCAAATTCATCGTCTTTAATAGGTTTAACGGAGTCATGCGTCCATGCTTCAAAAATGGCTGGAATACTGTTGCTATGACCTATAACTAAGGCATTGGAATTTTTCGGTAACGCACAGATACGCTCCAGCAATAGCGCTGGATATTGCGCAGTGTTGTCTGTATCAATTGCTAAAATCGTTAATTGGATATTGAGCGCAGTTGCCAAAGGCTGCCCAGTGCGTTGTGTGCGTTGGTATTGCGTAGTGTAGATTGCGGCCGGGTTTAATCTGTTGAATAGTTCAATTAAATGGTTTGCACGCTGTTGCCCTTGCTCAGACAAACCCGGATCAGTGCCGCCATTAAGCGCTTTTTCGGCATGCCGAATCAGTATTACTGTCTGATCTTGTGCCAGCACAGGTAGGCTACAAAAATGTATGCCCAACAACAGCATGCAAATTTTAAAATAGTTCACGATTTTGCCCCAAGTAGTGTTAGTAACGCACGGATAAATAATGCTCGTTGCTCACCAGTTTCAGTTTTGTTGTTGATTTTTAATTTATCAGATCCTGCCATGGCATACACTTTCGGGTTTTTCTGAATTAATTGAATAATAGTGAATGGATCAATGCTCGGTTTGGCATTGAAGTGAATCCGCCCGCCGGCATCGCTCATATCAATTTGTTTGATGCCAAGTTGCTCTGCCATTAAGCGAATTTCAGCACTGTCGAATAAATGCTTAGTTGCTGCCTCTAGCAGGCCAAAACGGTCTATTAGCTCAATTTGTAAATCGCGCAAGGAATCGCTGTCGGCTGCCGAGGCAATGCGTTTATAGAGGGTTAGACGCATGTGTACGTCATCAATGTAATGCTCTGGGAATAAGGCTGGGCTGTGCAGATTTACCTGCGCCGAATAATTCTGAGTATTCAGTATATCTGGAATTTTGCCGTCTTTAATCGACGCCACAGCGCGTTCAAGATACTGTGCATACAATGCGAAACCGACTTCAGTGATTTGCCCAGATTGGCCTTCGCCGAGTAATTCGCCTGCACCGCGTATTTCTAAATCGTGTGTGGATAAGGTAAAGCCTGCGCCGAGCTCATCCAGCGACGCTAATGCATCCAAGCGTTTGCGCGCATCTGAGCTTATGGTTTTCATGTCTGGCACAATTAGGTAGGCATAGGCGCGGTGATGCGAACGACCAACTCGGCCGCGCAATTGATGTAATTGTGCCAAACCGAATCGATCTGCCCGGTTGATGATAATGGTATTGGCACTCGGAATATCAATGCCGGATTCGATGATGGTTGTACACACCAAAATATTAAAGCGCTGTTTGTGGAAATCCAGCATCACTTGTTCAAGCTGACGTTCTGGTAATTGTCCGTGTGCAAGTTGAACGCGTGCATTAGGTAATAACTCTTGCAAATCACGCGCCATTTTCTCAATCGTATCAATATCATTGTGCAGGAAATACACTTGCCCGCCACGTGCTAGTTCGCGCTGGAATGCTTCCAGCAAAGTAGCGTTGTCCCAAGGGCTAATAAAGGTTTTCACTGCCAAACGATGCGCAGGGGCAGTGCCAATTATCGACAACTGCCGCAAGCCGCTCATTGCCATATTCAGTGTGCGCGGTATTGGGGTAGCAGTGAGTGTTAATAAATGCACATTGGCTTTCAGTGCTTTAAGCACTTCTTTGTGGCGCACGCCGAAACGCTGCTCCTCATCCACAACCACTAAGCCTAAGTCATCAAACGCAATATCTTTTTGCAACAGGCGATGCGTGCCAACAATCACATCAATTTTTCCGAGTGCTAGCAATTCTAATGCCTGTTTGATTTGTTTGGCGCTTTTGAAGCGCGACAACACCTCAACCCGAATTGGCCAGTCGGCGAAGCGATCGCTGAAATTACGAAAATGCTGTTCGGCCAAAAGTGTTGTGGGTACCAACACAGCCACTTGTTTGCCAGCCATCGCCGCCACAAACGCGGCACGTAGGGCTACTTCAGTTTTGCCAAAACCGACATCGCCGCAAACCACGCGATCCATAGGCACATTTTGCGCCATATCGTCTAGAACCGCTTCGATGGCTTGTTGCTGGTCTGGGGTTTCTTCAAACGGAAATGCCGCGCTGAATTTGTCGTATAAATCACGTTCGGTTTGTAAGCCAAAGCCAGTTTGCGCTAAGCGTTTCGCTTGAATGTCCAAAAGTTCAGCTGCCACATCGTGTATTTTTTCAGCGGCTTTACGTTTGGCTTTTTCCCAGGCTTCACCACCAAGACTATGCAGCGGTGCTTGTTCTGCGCTAGCGCCGGAATAACGCGACACCAAATGTAGTTGCGCAACTGGCACATAAAGTTTGTCGCCTTTGGCGTATTCTATACTTAAGAATTCGCCGACACTGCCACCAGCTTCCAAGCTGATTAAACCTTGGTAGCGGCCAACACCATGGTTTTCATGCACAATCGGTGCACCAATACTAATTTCATTTAAGTCACGCAGAATCGATTCAGGCGTTTTGGTTTGCGATTTGCGCCGGCGCCGTTGATTGATGCGTTCGGGGAATAATTGCCGTTCGGTTAAAATAGCTAAGGCAGGTTCAAGCACCGTAAAACCATCACTCAGCTCGGCAGTGCTTATCGCTAAATGATACGGTTTTATGTCAGTAAGTGCAGAGGTCCAATCCTCAAAAATCGCGTACTTGATATCGGTTTTATGAATCAGGTCTTTCAGTGCTTCGCGTCGGCCGGGGCTGTCGGCAATTAATATTACTTTGCCGGAGTAGTTAGCAACAAAATGCTCGAGCTTATCGGTTGTGCTGCCGTGTTGCTCAGCAGAAAACCCGCTGAATGCATCCGAAATTCCTAAAGCGCTGGCTTTTGCATAGCCGGTATGCGTTTGCTCGAGAAATTCGTAGCGGTGATAATCGTTGAGTTTTTGGCGGATTTGGTCAGGGCTATAAAATAATTCATTGGGTGCCAGTATTGGCCGGTCACGATCATGTCGGCGTTGTTCATAGCGCTCAGCAGTTTGTTGCCAGAATGTATTGGCCGCATCGAGAACCTGTTCAGTCATCACTACATTAAATTGTGCGGGCAAATAATCGAGCAGATTGCTGGTATTTTTGAAAAATAAAGGCAAGTAATATTCAATACCAGCTGGCGCTACACCTTCTTTTAAATCTGCATACAAGCCACAGCTACGCGGATTGATATCAAAGCGCTCTAGCAAAGTTTCACGCGCGCGTTTGCAACTCTCGCTATCCAGTGGAAATTCGCGTGCTGGCAATAACTTAAACTGCTGCTGCGCAGTGCCTGAACGCTGTGTTTCTGGGTCGAATTGGCGTAGGGAATCAATTTGATCATCCATCAATTCAATGCGAATGGGGAATTTAGCGCCAGATGGAAAAATATCTAAGATCGCGCCACGAATTGAAAAATCACCACAATCCATTACCTGTGGCACAAAGCGGTAGCCGAAGCGCTGTAAGCGCTTACGCTCATCGGTTAAATCGAGCTGCTGGCCAACCACTAAATTTAATACATGCCCGGCAATCCATTCAGTTGGCGAGATGCGCTGCATCAAGCTGGTGATTGGCACGACTAAAATACCGTGACTGGTTTTTGGTAGCTGGAATAAGCAATCAATACGCTGTGAGATTAGATCTGGGTGCGGGCTGAATTGGTCATAACAAAGCGTTTCCCAATCCGGAAAATGCAGGATGTTCAGGCCAGCACTCAGTGCTAGTAGATCTTGTTCTAATTGCTGTGCGCTGAAATTATCATGCGTGATAAGTAATTGCAGTTTTTGGCTTTGTTCTGCGCTGCGTAATACCGAATACGCTAATGCAGCGCTGTTGGGCAGTGCTTTGAGATAGGTAAGCCGTTGTGTTGGATGCGAAGCAGGAAGTAGGGCTGAGTTCATAGCTAGTATTTTAGCAGTTTAACGCCACTTAGCTTTCGGTTTTTATCCATGTTATGCGATGGCTGGCTTCGCCATCATTTAACAATTCAACCAGCTTAGACATACTGGTGTTTAACTCAATATCCATCTGAAACGGCGGGTTGATGATCAGCATGCCGCTGCCATTCATGCGCAATGGTGAATTATCTTTACGCACCAACAGTTCCAGCGTTAAAGCCGATTTCATATCAAGCTGTGCCACCTTCCGAAAAAAGCCAATCAGCGATCGCCGTTGTTTAATTGGATACCAAATCGCAAATTGGCCTGTTGGCCAGCGCAGTAGCGATTCTTGCAGGCTAGTCAGAATTTGCTGAAACTCCTGTTCCTGCGCCTCATACGGCGGATCAATTAGCACTAAGCCACGGCGTTCTTTCGGTGGTAATAGCGCTTTCAGTGCTTGGTAGCCATCGCCCAGTTCTGTTTTTACGTTTTGATCGCTCTTAAATATTTGCCGCAACACATCAAATTCGACTTTTTGGCTTTCATAGCAGGCTAAACGATCTTGTTCGCGCAATTGTTGGGCAATTAAAACTGGTGATCCTGGGTAGTTCAATAAACTACCGACCGGATTGACGCGTTCAACTTGCTTCAGGTAAAAATGCAAAGGTTCGGGCAATTTTTTCAAGGTAATCATCTTGAAAATACCTTGCTGTGCTTCACCAGTTTTTTTTGCTTGCTCACCTTGGATAAGATATTGGCCGCGCCCGGCATGAGTGTCGAGCACGAAAAAGGGCTTATCTTTCATTTTAAGCCGGTTGATTAAATACAGTAGCACCGTATGCTTCAAAACATCAGCATGATTGCCGGCATGGAATCCGTGTAAGTAATTCATATTATTTTTCCACAATGGCTAAGTCAATATCAGCTGTTTTTAAGTAACCTCGCTCGGATTCTAAATCGGATTGTGTTAGCGGGTTCTTAGCTAACCATTTCTTGGAGAGAATTAAGCTGAGTTTATTTTTTTCGACTTTTAATTTCAATTTAGGGATGCTTTCAGCAGCATGACTTCGGTAAAACAAAACGCTTAAACGCAATAGTAAGGCGCACCGTAAAGCACTGACTGCGCGTGCTTCGGGTAGGGTCATCAAGCTTTTGAAGTGGATACTGCGGCGTTGATTACGAATCAGTATTGCTATGTAATTTTGTTCGGTCTTAGAAAAACCGGCAATATCGGAATGCTCAACTAAGTAGCCACCATGGTGATGATGATGGCTATGCGAAATACACAGACCAATTTCATGCAACATACAGGCGCGAGATAATGCCTCGCGGTCAAAACTATTAAGCGACCAATATTTCTTGACTTGATCAAACAAGCCAAGCGCATATTTCTCAACACGCGCAGCTTGCTGTTCATCAATCGAATAGCGGCTCTGCATGGCTTTAACTGAAGCAACACGCGAATCATCGGAAAGGGTTCTGCCGAGCATGTCGAATAAAGCACCTTCACGCAACGCATAATCGCTGGTACTTAGTGCATCGATAGACAACACCTCGAATGCTGATTCAAGTGTAAGTAAGCCGCCAGCAATAGAGTGCTTTCTAGACACAGAAATTTGTGGCCAACGAATGCCACTAAAACGTCCGTATGCAATCAGTTCATTGCGCAACTGTTGCAGTATTTTTAATGTCAGGGTTCCATCAGACAAACCCTTGGCTTTAGCAACATCGGATAAGGCTCCGATTGTGCCGGATGAGCCATATACTTCTTTCCAGCCCTGTGCTTTGAAGGTTTTTAAGAATGGTTGCATGTCAACGCTAACCTGCGTTTTAGCCTTTTGCCATTGTTTGGCAGTTACATTTTTATCCGGGAAAAAGCGTTTAATATTAGCAATGCAGCCAATTTGTAGGCTTTCACGCTCAAGAATGTCAAAGCCTTTGCCAATCACAAATTCGGTTGAGCCGCCACCAATGTCTATCACTAAACGCTTATTTTTTTTTGGTGGCTTATCGTGCGCTACACCAAGATATATTAAACGTGCTTCTTCGCGGCCAGCAACTACTTCTACACGATGCCCCAGTGCCGCTTCAGCCTTTAGTAAAAAATCGCGTGGGTTTTTCATGTTTCGAACGGTGTTGGTTGCAATCACGCGCACATTTGCGGGCGACACTTGCGCAAGCCGTTGTCCGAATACGGCCAAACAGTTCAATGCGCGTATTTGTGCTTCAGCATCAAGATTTTTTTCTGCATCAAGGCCGTCAGCTAGCCGTACATGCTCTTTAATACGATCAATAATTCGGATTTGCCCGAGAGTATAGCGTGCAACCACCATATGAAAGCTATTCGAGCCTAAATCAACGGCGGCGAGTAAATCGCCGTCATTTAATGCAGGATAGTGTGCAGCGGTGCTTAGCGTTTTCGGCATAAGCTATTCAGTAAGTAGGCTTGCGCAGAAAAAAGTGGCTCATTTTCAGCGGCAGTAATTTTTGTATATTGTCCATCTGCCGCTAATTGCCAAGATTGACAGTTGTCGCGCAGGTAGAATGCGAGTTCTTCTTCAAACACACGTGCGGCCAGATTGGCTTGCAAGATAGGGAAGCAGGTTTCAACACGACGTAACAAATTACGTTCTAGCCAATCGGCGCTCGAGCAAAAAATCTCAGATTTACCATTATTGGAGAACCAATACACGCGGCTATGTTCTAAAAAACGACCAACCAATGCACGTACCGTGATGTTCTCGGACAGCCCCTTAACGCCAGGACGTAAGCAACAGGCACCACGAACAATTAACTCAATTTCCACACCAGCTTGTGAGGCAACATACAGGGCTTTGATGACCTCTGGTTCATTGATGGCGTTCATTTTTGCAATAATGCGGGCAGGCTTTCCTTCACGTGCTAATTTTGCTTCGCGCTGGATTTTCTTCAACAAACTCGAATGCAAAGTAAACGGCGAGGTTAGCAAATGATTTAGTTTAAGTGTTTTACTGAGGCCAGATAACTGTTGGAATATTGAATGTACATCTTGAGTAATACCGGTGTGTGCGGTCATTAGGCCTATATCGGTGTAGACTTTGGCTGTGCCGGCATGGTAATTGCCTGTGCCTAAGTGGGCGTAGCGCTGCAAGGTCTTGCCCTCACGCCTCACGATTAACATCATTTTGGCATGTGTTTTAAAACCGACTACGCCGTAAATTACTTGCACACCAGCTTCTTGCAAACGATTCGCTAAGGACAAATTGGCTTCTTCATCAAAACGTGCGCGCAATTCAACAACCACCGATACATCTTTGCCATTGTGGGCAGCAGTAATCAGATGCTCGATCATTTTTGAGTCTTTGCCGGTTCGATACAGAGTTTGCTTAATCGCTAAAACCTGTGAATCATTGGCGGCATGTTGTAGTAAATCAAGTACCGCATTAAAGCTTTGGTAGGGGTGGTGCAAAAGAATATCGCGATCTCGGATGCTACTAAAAGGATCTTCATCATCAATATCTACCTTGCCTTGCTTGAAATTGGGGAATTTTAAATCTGCCCGTTTAGCAAGATCATAAACCTGCACAACACGGTTTAGATTGACTGGCCCATTAATCCGAAATAAAGCGCTTTCAGTTAAATTAAAGTTTTCAAGTAGAATTTGGGTGATTTTTTTTGGGCAATCTTTGGCAATTTCTAAACGAACGGCTGGGTTATAACCGCGCGAATGCAATTCATCTTTTAGTGCACTGGCAAGGTTTTCAACTTCTTCTTCATCAACGAACAACTCCGAGTTGCGTGTTACTCGGAATTGATAGGCACCTTTCACTTTCATGCCTGGAAATAGATCGCCGACAAACTCGGTGAGAATGGCTGAAAGAAAGACATAGTCGTCGCTACCATCGGAGACGCTATCAGGCATTTGGATAATACGTGGAAGCGAGCGGGGCGCACGCACAATCGCGATGCCACCCTTGCGGCCGAAGGCGTCTTTACCTTCCAAGATAACTGCAACATTTAGGCTCTTGTTGAGAATTTGTGGAAATGGGTGCGCCGGATCAAGCGCCAGCGGCGATAATACTGGCATGATTTCAGTTTTAAAAAAATGGTGTAGCCAACGCTTTTTGGCGGTAGTCCATGTTTCGCGATTCAGAATTTGAATGCCGGCTGCTGAAAGCTCAGGCCGTAAGACTTCATTCCATAACGCATATTGCTCTTGAACTAATTGATTAGATAGCGTATAAATTTTTTCTAAGGCAATTTGCGGATCCATGTTATCGGGTAATAAAGGAGCTTTGTATTGCATTGCGGTTTTGACCGTGGCAGCGCGGATTTCGAAAAATTCATCCAGATTTGTGCAAGAAATACATAAATATTTCAGTCGCTCAAGAATCGGGATGTTTTTATCGCTTGCCTGTGCCAATACACGAAAATTAAACGCTAATTGAGATAGCTCGCGATTGAGGAATAATTCGGAATCGGAGAAGTTGTCGAGTGTATTCATAGGAGTTTTCATACTGTCTGTTTAAGGATAACAGAATGGATTGGTTTAGTTTGCAATGCGTTTTTTGGGGAAGCGGCAGGTAAACATGCTACCTTTGCCAGGCTCGCTTTCAATCAGCAATTCTGCCTGGTGCAAGTTAAGCACATGCTTGCAAATCGAAAGCCCCAAGCCGGTGCCACCTAACTCGCGAGAACGGCTGGCAGAAATTCGATAAAAGCGTTCTGTTAGGCGATTGATGTGGTTGGCAGGAATGCCAAAGCCAGTGTCTTTGACATAAAAATCGACACCGTCAAACGCGTTATATTTTAGGCCAATATCAATCGTGCCGCCAGTTGGTGTATAGCGAATGGCATTCGAGACCAAGTTCGAGAATGCGCTATGTATGTCTTTCGGTGAGCCAATTAGCGCACCATTAAATTCGTTATGAATACTGATGGCGTGTCGATGTTGGTTCAATGCATTGGCTTCTTGCGCTATGGTACTGAGCAAGGAACTCGATTGGATGATTTCTTCCGGTAGCTCTTTTTCCGATTCAAGGCGCGATAAATTCAGTAAATCTTCCACTAAATGATTCATACGATGCGATTGTTTTTGCATTTCAAGGATAATGCTTTGCAGCTCAGGATTATCTTGCTGCTCAATCAGTTCTAAATAGCCGTGAATAACAGTTAGTGGGGTTCGTAGCTCGTGCGAGACATTAGCGACAAAATCGCTACGGATTTTTTCGAGTTTACGCATGGCGGTTGAATCACGCAGTACAATTAGGCTATGTTCCGCGGTGTACGGTAATAAAAATATATCGAGGTTGGTAGCGGCGGCATTGGGCGCCACCATATTTAATAAGGCTTGATCATAATTATGTGCTTCAAACCATGTTGTTAGTTCAGGTTGCTTGAGTAGTTGTTGTAACCGGATACCATCATCGCTGGGTAAAATGTTAAGCATATATTTAGCGGTTTTATTTGACCAAATCACACCGCCCGTAGTGCGTTTAACCACTAACGCACCTTCTGGTAAAGCGCTGGCGGCCAGTCGATAGCCACGTAACATTTGCGCCAAGCGGCTCATCCGTTGTCGAGCTTCTTTGTTACGCCTTATGATAAGCGTTTCAAGTGCCGACCAAAGCCCTTGTGTATTCGGCTCGGCCATAAAATTGCGCCCTTCAAGACTGTTCAATAAATGGGCCATTCGCCAGTAGCTTCGCGCGATCTGCAAGGTGGCTAATGCTGCCCATGCCGACAACACGCCCACACCGCCAAAATTAATATATGCCACGCTCAACACCACAGCATATACAAAGAACCAAAGAATCCAGTGTTGTTGCCAAGCGAGTGCGGACAGTGTGGCTTTCGGCATGGGTCAGACTTTTCTGTGCAGCTCAACAAAGCGGTAGCCCGAACCTCGCACCGTTTCAATCATATTTTCCAAATGGAATGGCTCAAGTACTTTGCGTAATCGGCGGATATGCACATCGATGGTACGGTCTTCGATATCGCTTGAGCCGCCCCAGACGAAATCCAGTAACTGGTTTCTGCTATAGGTGCGATTCAAGTGGCTCATAAAGAAATGCAATAGCCGGTATTCGGTTGGCCCGATATGCACACTTTCCTGATTAACTAAAAAGCGGTGTTGGTGGCCATCCAATCGCAATGCACCCACTTCAATTGAGCCATCATCTTCAGTATCTCGGCTGCGACGAAGCACCGCCTTAATACGGGCTAACAGCTCTCTGGCTGAAAATGGTTTCAGTACGTAATCGTCAGCACCGTGTTCAAAACCGGCAATACGATCGGCCTCATCACCTTTGGCGGTTAGCATAATAATGGGAATATCTTTGGTATTGGCTTCTTTGCGGAATCGCTTTACCAGCTCAATGCCACTGATGCCAGGCAACATCCAATCAAGCAAAATGAGATCGGGGATTTTGTCGGCAATAGCGTCAAAAGCTTCTTTCGCATCGGCAGCACAAATCGGATGATAGGCTTGCGTGCGCAAGGCAAAGGCCACCATTTCACGAATAGCTGGCTCATCTTCAACAATTAATATATGTGCTTGCACGTCAGAACCTTATTCAATGAAGTTAAGGTATTTAATCTAAATATTATGACGTTAATATGACAGTCTGTCATCAAGGCTTTAGCCGCCTTGCTGTTCAGGTTTAATGCCTTGGCGTTCCAGTTCTAGGGAAATAGGTTTCAGCTCGGCAATGCGCGCCTCAACCCGGGCGCGTTGGTAGTAATCAACATCATCATTCTTGATTAACGCACTAAGCTGATTTATAGCATCATCGACACGACCATTCAGGTAAGCGACTTCAGCGAAGCTTTCTGCGGCTCTGAGCGTGTTGCCCGATAATTCAAACGACCGTGCAAAATTACGCTGGAAAATCACATCTTCTGCGCTATTGTTGCTGATTTCACGCAGAATTTCTTGCGCGCGCAAAGCCATTTGTTTGTTGTTTTGTTCCAGTAAAAATTCTGCATAACTCAAAATAACCGCGTGGTTTTTCGGAAATTTCATCAGTAATTGCTCATAGCGCATTTGTGCTAAGCCACTATTTTTCAGCGATTGCGCCGCAGATGCCTGCGCAATGCCTATCCATAGATTATTCGGATATCTACTGATAAGTGAATTTAATAAGGGCTCGGCAGCATTGCCTTGGTGGTTTTCTGTAAGCGCCAATGCCATGCCATATTTCTGCGGATCGCTGAGGCTTTTTTCAAAACCATCAATACCTCTGCGATATTCTGACAATGCAGCAGCTGGGCTAGACGCAGACAAAACACGCAAACGTTCTTTTGCCCACAAAAAATCACTGCGATTATAAGCGATATTACTGATAGCGTTATTAGGTTGTGCAAATTCAGGGAGTAGTAGGTTATTACTCTGAATTGTAGTTAAGGAGAGGTCTTTTTTATT
>JAYTOD010000025.1:0-4461 GCA_043747995.1 Arenimonas sp. | reverse complement strand
TGAACAAATTGTTTCAGGCTTTCAATTAGTTGCCATCATTTTGAGGTTCAGTAACATTGACTGATGTTTAATTCCTGCCTCTACATATTCAGGACCATAGCTAACAAAGCCATGTTTGAGATAAAAACCAATAGCGCCAGTTTGTGCATGCAAGCTAACTGATGGACAGCCCAGTTCGCGCGCTTTGTTGATTAAATGCAGTAACAAGGCATCGCCAACGCCTCGCCCACGCCAATCCAACAATACTGCCATCCGACCAATTGTATGTTGTGGCGTTAAGCGACCAGTGCCAATCGGTTTTTGTTGCATATCAAAAGCCAATACATGATAGCAATCTGGGTCTACTTCGTCCCACTCTAATTCAATTGGAACATGTTGTTCAAACACAAACACGGGTTCGCGTACTGCTCGCAATAGTCGGTAGTCGCGTGCGTAGTTAACGTCTTGCAAGCAAAAGTTTGCCTGTTCACTCATCGCTAGCTGTTACCAGTTGGTAGTGACCTTCAGCATATAGTTGCTCAATAATGTGTTGGCCGGATTGACTAAGCTGATTGAAACGGGTGCTGTTAATTAAACTGTTTTGGCAAATTAGTTTTGCCTCTGTTTGGCTGAGTGCATAGCTCTGGCCGCTAACAAACAATAGTGCTGCATCCGCTTGAGCGCTCCACGCCACGCGTGAAAATGGGTGGCGCAAAAAAGCTTTACCGGCAGATAATTTCTTTAATGCGGTTGGCCATTTCAGTTGTTTCGGGCTAGCACTGATTTCACCTGAAGCCCGGTAACGGGTAATGAACTGTCCGAACCAGCGGTCGCGATCTTGTTTAGAAGCGTATTGAATGACCGATAGCGCGGCCTGAACACGCTCTAAAGCGCTTTCATCAATGTGGTATGAATCTTCACAGGCACGTAAATCTTGGTCTTGATAGCGCAGTTGTTCTGGCATTTTATGAGCCATATCTTCTGCGAAATCAATGAGCATTTCAGCAGCTGAAGGTGCGCGCATGCCCAGCGAGAAGGTCATGCATGGCTCTAGTGCTATGCCATGGTGTGCATAGCCGGGCGGTAGATAGAGTATGTCGCCTGGTGCTAAATCCCAGCTGTGTGTGGCACTGAATTGTACAAGTAGCTTTAGTTCAGCATCTTGTCGAAATGCAGGTTCATCACGTGTAAAATCTTCTATTTGCCATTGGCGACTTCCTTGTGCTTGCAATAAAAACACATCGTAGTGATCAATGTGCGGGCCAACAGAACCACCTTGTGCCGCGAAACTTATCATCACATCGTCAATGCGCCAGCGCGGTAAAAAGTCAAAATGGGTAATAAGTTTTGCAACATCGGCATCCCATTTATCCATATCTTGAACCAGTAAGGTCCAATCGTGTTGTCCAAGTTTTGGGAATTCAGTTTCTTTGAAAGGCCCAGTGCGCACTTGCCATTGATCTTTCTTGCGCTGATAAGTAATAATTCGCGATAGCGGCCCTTGCTCACAGGCCAAACCGGCCAAATCTTCTGGGCTTAAGGGCGCTAGATAGTCAGGAAATGCTTGGCGAATGAGTAAAGGTTTCTTCTGCCAATACTCGCTAAGAAACTGCGCAACCGGCATACCTAAAAAATGTTGTGGATTTGCGCTTACTTCAATCATTGTTTATTCCTTGCCAACAGATAGCGCCAATTGTTCGGCATGGCCGATATAGGTTGCAGGGCTGAGCTGTAGTAAGGCGTTTTTGGCATTATCGGGAATATCGAGTTGCTGAATAAACGCCTGCATGCTGGCTTTAGTAATGCCTTGCCCGCGTGTTAGTGCTTTTAATTGCTCATACGGATTAGGCAAGCCATAGCGTCGCATAACGGTTTGCACGGGTTCTGCCAACACTTCCCAAGCGGCATCTAAATCGGCATGCAATCGTTCAGGGTTAACTTGTAGTTTACCAAGGCCTTTATTCAAAGAATCCAAGCCAATTAAAGTATGCGCAAAGCCGGTGCCGAGCGCCCGCAAAACCGTTGAATCGGTTAAATCACGTTGCCAGCGGCTAATCGGTAGTTTTTCGGCGAAATGCCCAAGCAGACTATTGGCAATGCCGAAATTGCCTTCAGCGTTTTCAAAGTCAATCGGATTGACTTTATGTGGCATGGTTGAAGAGCCCACTTCGCCGTCTTTGAGCTGTTGCTTGAAATAGCCAAGTGAAATATAACCCCATATGTCGCGACAGCAATCAATCAAAATAATATTGCTGCGGCGCATCACATCGCATAATTCAGCAATGCCATCATGCGGTTCAATTTGCGTGGTGTATGGGTTAAATTCAAGCCCTAAAGATTCAACAAACTGCTTAGCAAATTGCGGCCAATCCACTTCTGGATAAGCCACCACATGCGCATTGTAGTTACCTACTGCGCCATTGATCTTGCCGAGCATCGACACTTGTTTGAGTTGCGTTACTTGCCGGTTTAAACGCGCAAGCACATTCGCCATTTCTTTGCCAAGCGTGGTTGGCGAAGCGGTTTGGCCATGGGTGCGCGAAAGCATCGCTTGCCCTGCGCTGCTTATCGATAAATCCTGGAGCTTTTTTTGTAGTACATTTAGCTGCACTAACAACACATCATCTCGGCCTTGATTCAGCATAAGGCTATAGCTGAGATTATTGATATCTTCCGAGGTGCAGGCGAAATGTACGAATTCTTTGGCCTGCGCCAGTTCTGGCTGGCTTTCTAATTGTTCTTTAATAAAGTACTCAACCGCCTTTACATCGTGATTGGTGGTGCGCTCAATGTCTTTAATGCGCGCCGCCTGTTCAGTGTTAAAAGAGCTGGCGATGTTACGCAAGAACGCGCATTGCAATGCACTAAAATTCGGTAATTCGGTGATGGCCGGTTCGTTGGCTAACGCAATCAACCATTCAATTTCAACATGCACGCGTGCTTTAATCAGGCCAAATTCCGAGAAAATAGGCCGAAGTGCATTCACTTTTGCGGCGTAGCGGCCATCGGTTGGGGAAAGGGCAAGTAGGGTGTGTTCAGTCATGTGTTTGGGTCTTGGTTAAATTAGCGAACGTGTGCGGTAGCTTAAGTGTTTGCGAAGATGTTAATTGTACCGCTAAAAGGCGTTATCATCGACTGATTAGTGGCTTGCACAGGAGCGTGTTTATGAAATTTCGTGTAGAACTAGACAGCATAGGCGAGTTGCTGGTGCCTGTGGAAGCCATGTACGGCGCGCAAACCCAACGGGCAGTGCAAAATTTCAGCATTTCAGGACAGCGCATGCCAGCCGCATTCATCCAAGCACTAGCGCTGATTAAAGCCGCAGCGGCCAATGCCAATGGCAGCCTTGGGCATTTGAGCAAAGTACAATCGAAAGCTATTGAGCAAGCCGCGCTATGCATTGCGGCCGGTGACCAGGCAGAGCAATTCCCGGTGGATGTGTACCAAACCGGCTCGGGCACATCGAGCAATATGAATATTAATGAAGTGATTGCGCATATGCTTAATGGCAAGCATAAGCCAGCGGTGAATCCAAACAATCATGTCAATCTTGGGCAAAGTTCGAACGATGTGATTCCGAGTGCCAGTTTGCTGTCGGCTGCGCTGGCGTTGCATGTCGATTTACTGCCAGCCATGCATAATTTACGCAAAATCATTGACCGCAAAGCCAAAGCACTAAAGCGGCATATTAAAACTGGCCGCACGCATTTAATGGATGCCATGCCAATTACCATGGAGCAAGAACTATCTGCATGGTCAGCGCAGCTCAGCTCTGCATTGGCGCGTTTCATCGATTGCGCTAAACGCTTGCAGGAATTGCCATTAGGCGGAACTGCGGTAGGCACCGGAGTCAACGCCGATCCGAAAATGACCGTATTAGCCTGCAAATATTTGAGCAAACACACTGGCATTACTGTAAAGCCGGCGCGCAACAAGTTTGAATCGATGGCGGCGCAAGATCATTTAGTTGAATTGTCGGGCCACTGCAATAGCTTAGCGGTGTGCTTGATGAAAATTAGTAACGATTTGCGATGGATGAATTCTGGGCCATTGGCCGGATTGGCTGAAATTTCCTTGCCGGCTTTGCAGCCGGGCAGTTCGATTATGCCGGGCAAGGTTAACCCGGTGATTCCCGAAGCGGTGGCCATGGTTTGTGCGCAGGTGATGGGCAACCATACCAGCATCAGCATTGCTGGACAAAGTGGCAATTTTCAACTCAACACCATGATGCCGTTGATTGCTAACAACAGCCTGCAAAGCTTACATTTGCTGGCTTCGGCATGCCGGCATTTAGGCGAAAAAGCCATTGCCGGATTTACCGTAAACACGCAAAGTTTGAACCATGCACTAACCCGTAACCCAATTTTGGTTACTGCGCTAAATTCACGTATTGGTTATGAAAAAGCCGCGCAAATTGCTAAAAAAGCCTATGCCGAAAACCGCCCTGTGCTTGATGTAGCCAAGGAAATGACTGACATAAGC
>JAYTOD010000024.1:0-7534 GCA_043747995.1 Arenimonas sp. | reverse complement strand
TAACCACTTTGCCTGGATCTTGTGTATGAAACCGATTGCTTTGTCGCGTTATCTCATCGAAGCACAGCATCAGGGGCACATTAATGCCGATTTACGTTTGTTGTTGGAAGTTGTTGCTAGAGCCTGCAAAACCATTTCCACCGCGGTTGGCAAAGGCGCTTTGGGCGGTGTGTTGGGCGATGCTGGCACTGGCAATATTCAAGGCGAAGCACAGAAAAAACTGGATGTACTGAGCAACGAAATTCTGCTGGAAGCCAATGAATGGGGCGGGCACTTAGCCGGCTTGGCATCCGAAGAAATGGAGCACGTGCATGCCATTCCCAATAGTTATCCGCGCGGCAATTACTTGCTGTTGTTTGATCCACTGGATGGCAGTTCAAATATCGATGTCAATGTGTCGGTTGGTACCATTTTCTCAGTGCTGCGCTGCCCCGATGGGGTGACCGAACCCAATGATGCGCATTTTCTGCAACCCGGCACCGAGCAAGTATGCGCTGGCTATACTTTATATGGGCCAAGTACGATTTTAGTTTTAACTTTTGGCCGTGGCACACATATGTTTACCCTCGATCGCGAACAAGGCAGCTTCGTGATAACGCGCACCGATGTGATGGTGCCAGAAGATACCAAAGAATTCGCCATTAATATGTCGAACAAACGCTTCTGGCAAAAACCTATGCAAGATTACATTGACGATTTGCTAGCTGGCAAAAATGGGCCACGCGGCAAAGATTTTAATATGCGCTGGATTGCCAGTATGGTGTCTGAAGTGCACCGTATTTTAACGCGCGGTGGTATTTTTATTTATCCCACCGACAGCAAAGACCCCACTAAAATTGGGCGCTTGCGTTTAATGTATGAAGCAAACCCGATGGCATTTATTATTGAGCAAGCAGGCGGCGCTTGTAGCACGGGCAGGCAACGCATGCTTACAGTTATACCGAATGCACTGCATCAACGTATACCGGTTTTTCTAGGCTCAAAAAATGAAGTAGCGAAAGCCGAGCAGTACCATCATGATTTTGATGGAATTGACAACGCGTGAATGACACTGTCGCTAATTTTATCGGTATTTACCCAAACCTGTTGAGCGCCGAACGGTGCCAAGCACTCATTGATCAATTTGATCAATCTCAACTAGCTACACCCGGACGTGTAGGTAGCGGCTTGATGCCTGAACTAAAACATAGCCAAGACATACAACTCAATCAGCACACACGCTGGCACAGCGTCGAAAAAGAACTTAATACCGCCATGTTTAGAGCTTTATTGCAGTATGTTCGCCAATACCCTTATGTGTTAATTGCGCCATTAATGTTGCAACGACAACTTCCAGATGGCACTCAGCTTCGCTATAACCATAACGACATTCAAGCGCTTGATGATAAAGCATTGGGCGTTTTATTGCGTACTGTGTTCCGGCCTGGCAGCATAAATTTACAACGCTATGAAAGCAATGAAGGCGGCTATCCTTATTGGCATTGTGAATATTATCCGAAAGACAAGAATGCAGAAAGCCTGCATCGTTGCTTGTTATGGACCGCCTATTTGAATGATGAATTTGAGCAAGGCGAAACCGAATTTTTTTATCAGGCACTTAAAATTAAGCCTGTAACAGGATCATTCGTGATTGCACCCAGCGCCTTTACGCACACGCATCGTGGCAATCAGCCAAGAAATGGCGCGAAGTATATCGCCACCAGTTGGATTTTATTTCAACGTGCTGAAACGCTGTACCGGAAGGCTTGAAGTTGAACACCATTCAAAATGGCTGGCAATACTTAACATCGGCATGGCCACATATTGCCCTGTGGCTATCTATTTTATGGCTGGTTTATATCGCCATCTTGAGTGCTTGGATACTGCTGCAAAAACGTGAGCCTATTGCGACCTTAAGCTGGCTACTATCATTGTCGTTATTGCCGTTCGTAGGCTTCTTGATCTATCACTTTCTTGGCCCAACACGTATCAAGCGGCAAAACCTCAAGCGTAGCAAAGCCAAGGCCGGTTTGATGCCGCTAACTGAAGCCAACCTATCTACCGATGTCAATGAGCTGATGCAGCTGTCGGCCGCCGCCTCAGGGTTTGCGCCAGGTAGCGCCGATAGCGTTCAGTTATTGATCAACGGTGTGCAAACTTATGACGCGCTGATTGCGGCATTCAGCCAGGCAACACATCACATTCACCTTGAGTATTACATTTTCGAACCAGACCAGACTGGAACTCTCATCCGAGATGCGCTGATTGAGCAGGCCAAGCGTGGCATCAAAGTCCGTTTATTGCTTGATCGGCTAGGTTCAAAAAATGCCAAAGAGTCTTTCTTACTGCCTTTACGACAAGCTGGCGCAGACATCGAATTTTTTCATCCATTCTTTTTCAAGCGTCTGTGGCGGCCTGAAATTAATCTGCGCTCACATCGAAAAATTGCGGTGATTGACGGCAAGGTTGGATTCACCGGTGGCATCAATATTACCGATGATGAAAACGAACACATCAAGCAAGATGCTTACATTGATCTGCATTTCAAGATTCGCGGTGAAATCGTACGCTGGCTGCAGCTGGCGTTCGTTGCCGATTGGCTTTATGTTGGCGGCCAACTTGCTGCTGATACCTTGTATTTTCCGGTACCGGCTGAATCGGTCGGACCGATAGCCGCGCAAGTATTGGCAGCCGGCCCGGATACGCCATTCGAGCCCATCCATCGCGCTCAGGTATTCGCCATTAACTCGGCACGCAAACGCGTACTACTGGTCACGCCCTATTTCGTTCCCAGTGAATCTGCGATGATGGCATTGACCTCCGCGGCCTTGCGTGGCGTGGACACCGCGCTGGTGGTGCCTCTGATGAGCGATAATCTGTTGGTCACCTTGGCGGCACGCTCCTACTTCGAAGATCTCGCACGCGCCGGAGTACGCATCTATGAGTTTCCGCGGATGCTGCATACCAAAGCCCTGTTGGTCGATGATGTAACAGCCATCCTTGGCAGCTCCAACTTCGATCACCGCAGTTTCCGGCTTAACTTCGAATTATCGATACTATTCGACAATACGCTAGTTGCCGAACAACTGGCTCGTGTTTTGTATGGATATCTGGGTGAATCAAAACGCTTCAGTCCAAAAAGCAAACTGCCTTTGAGTTCACGTTTAGCACAGGCAGCTGCTCGCCTTTTTTCACCGATGTTATAAACTATATAAATTAGGGGATTGTTATGTATATTATTTATTTCTTAGTTAGTTTTGGCTCCTTACTTGCCGCTGTATTCGGCAGTGTTTCTACCGGTGCTGTGGTTGTGCTTATTCTTATGTCTCTGCTTTTTTTAGTTGTTGCAACATGGATGCTGCTCAACGCAAGGATAGAAAATCAGCGCCGTTCCGAACGACAAATGATTAGTTATGATGAATTACGGCATTTCCGTGAATTAGCAGAGCAAAATAAAGCCGAGAAGAAAACGGATAGCTGATGACAGCATTAAGCGTCAACGTCAATAAGATCGCTGTTTTGCGTAACTCGCGCGGTGGCGATGAACCGTCAGTTTTGTATGCTGCGAAAGCCGCTATTGATGGCGGTGCGCACGGCATAACTGTGCATCCGCGTCCCGACCAGCGCCACATTACCCCGGACGACGTGGATGCCTTGGCTGTGCTTTGTAAACAGCGCGATGTTGAATACAACATCGAGGGCAATCCGTTTGCACCAGCGCGCGGCAGTTACCCGGGCTTGATGGCCTTGATTGAACGAACTAAACCCACGCAAGCCACCTTAGTCCCAGATGGCGATGGCCAGCTGACTTCGGATCATGGTTTTGATTTGCAAAAAGATGCTGCGCGGCTGAAGCCTTATATTGCACAATTGCGGCAGTGGGGCGTGCGCGTCTCAATTTTCATGGATGCCGGCACGCCAGATTTAGCACTGGCAAAAGAAATTGGCGTTCAGCGCATTGAGCTTTACACCGGCCCGTTCGCTGAGCAATTTGCCGCTGGCAATGCTGAACAAGCTTTGGTAGCCTGCCGAGATTCGGCAATAAAAGCACAAGCACTGGGTATTGGCGTGAATGCCGGCCACGATTTAAGTCAGGAAAATCTAGCAGCGTTTCTCGCGAATGTGCCAAATGTGTTGGAAGTATCGATTGGCCATGCCTTAATCGGCGAAGCACTCTATGCAGGCCTTGATACAACGGTGAAAAATTATTTAGCAATTTGCAACCGCTGCCAACCCTGCCAATGACCATCGGCCAATAAGGTAACCGGCTGCGCCGCAGCGGCTGCTTCCACGCACAGCATGCGTTGCCAATCGGCGGCGGGCATATCGGTAAAGCTAGCAGCAAGTGTTGGCCCCGGGCACCAAACCACGGTATCGTTAAAACCGCCTTGTTCAATACACAAATCCATGTTCGCTCCCTGAGCCTGTAGAAGGGCGATGTCCCGATCTTGTTGAAGAGTGCCGCGCTTCAAGCGCAGCGATTTTGGCGCATCGGCGAACACACAATCCACCTCGCCGTTTATTAGCAGGTCACCGTGTTGGGTTTTATAACGGCCATCATCGGCGGCATCTTCATAACTGTGATTACTCAAGCCATGCAATGCGCAATGAGCAACATCTGACACACGCAAGTAAGTGTGCAATGCGGCGCTGAATACAATCGGTAAATCAGAGCGATTATGTACATCAAGTGCAATGCTCAAGCCACGCTCGTCCAAAATAATAGTTTGAATTAACTCAAATGCCGTTGGCCATATTGCACGGGTTTCTGCATCATCGGAAATAGTCAGAATCAATGCAGTTTCTGTTTTTGCCAACAGTCGCCAAGGCCGAGTGCGTACCAAGCCGTGCTTTGGCAACACGCCACGCTTGGAGAACTGCGGAAAACACACCGGCACACCGCCGCGCAAGGCTTTGCCGTGCTTTAGCTGTAAAGTATCCGGTGTGTATAGCTGCTCAATGCCATCAGCATCTTTCCAACTCAATAGCTGGCCGCCATATTCAGAAACGGTTAGCTGACCGTAGGTGTTTTGCAGAGTGTGTACAGGAAAATTCATAAGGATAATTTGGCGCGCCCGGAGGGATTCGAACCCCCGACCAATGGCTTCGGAAGCCACTACTCTATCCGGCTGAGCTACGGGCGCAGAGGGCTTATTATAGTCGGTTCACTGCCTCAACAACACATGCACCCGCACGCCAGGCAGATTATGCACATGCAAAACGCCATTGAGCGCCACCGCGCGGTCGCGGATACTGTGGAAGCCATGCTTAATTTGGCCCAACGATTTCAAACCAATGCCATCGTCGGCAATACTAATCAATAAGTGAATTTTTTCCTGCCGACAGCCAATACGCAAGCGAACTTGCACGGAACTGCAACTCGCATACTTTACCGCATTACTAACAGATTCCTGCACAATACGATAGGCCGCTAAGCTGGTTACCGGCTCGAGCTCATCGAGCAGCAAGCTATTGCCTTGCAACTCAACTTGATAATGAATATGCGACATTTCACACAATTGCGCCGGGCTACCAAACGTAATTGCAGTGTATAAGCCCAACTGATTAAGTTCGTCTGGGGTTAATGCATTCACCACCGACTTTAAAGATACGCTCATTTTTTGGGTTAATTGTTCAAGTGATTGAGAGTTTTCGCGTCGGTTTTGATCGCTAATCTGTTGCTGACCCAAACTTATTTGGGTTTGCATGGCAGTTAAAATTTGACCCATATCATCATGCAGTTCACGTGCCAGCCGTTTGCGTTCCAATTCCTCACTTTGCATGCCGCGTCGAGTTGAATCCTCTAGGGCTGCCAAGGTTTTTTGCAATTTTATTTTATCTATTTGCAGCGCACTTTCATTTTTCTTAAGTTCATCAACACTGGCACCAAACAATAATGCCATGGTACCCATCACTGCCACATACAACTGCAGTTCAATCACGTCGGTGCTGCCTTTATTCAAATGATCATAAAGTCCAATCAGAATACTAACCACCAACACCGATACCGCCGCGCCGCGCCAACCGTGCAGGAATGAAAAAACCACCACAGCAGCCAATAATATAATTTTCAATATAGCCGCCACACTGCTACTTGGGCTAATCATTGAGGCATTGCCTAAAAACAACAACACGGGCAATAGGTATAAATAAATTAGTGCGGCATTACTAATCCGTTTCGAGCCGAGATGATTGCTCGGCGCAAACATCCACATAGCCATAGGCACCACCAGCATAATGCCAAGAAAGGCGCCCATGAAATGGCTGAGTGCAAACTTGGCCAAAAACGGAACAGAATCGGGCAATTCAATTGCCTGCATATCAACAATAACGCCACGCCTGACATTGCCAACACTGCCTTCGGTGAATACATACCATAAATTATTTAGCGTATATAACGCAGCTGTGGCCAATGCCGCCACATGTAGTAGGCTCATCTGTGCCAGCTTGCTGGCTTTTTCGGGCGTAATTCCGCGTTTTTGCAGCATGCATACGCCGAGCATACCGATAAATGCTTGCGGCACATTGCCGATGAAGTTTAACAGCCAGGTGTGTTGCTTGAATAGTTGGAAAGGATTATGAACTGTCTCAATAGACACCGCAAATCCATGCACCGAACTAGCCAGGATGGACAGCATGGCATACGCCCACCACTCGCTGCGCGGCCTAAACCAATACATGCTGAACAGCAGGCCATTAGCAAGGTTCCAGTGAAAAAACCCATAAAATCCAAGCAGTAAATGCAAAAGCAGAAATCCCACCGCTATGCCTAAGGGTGGTAGAGCACATCGCAATTTCGGCAAAGTAAAAGGCATGGCAACTGCTTAACAGAGTATGCGTTAGCCTAACAAAGTTAAGCCACAGGTAGGCAAGAATTTTTCTTGTATGAAATAATCCTATTTCAGCCATAATGAACCATGATTCGAATTCTGTTGCTCGACGACCACGGCATTGTGCGCGAAGGCATTAAGCGCTTGTTGGATAACCAAGCCGATTTTGAGGTGGTTGCTGAGTGCGAAACGCCGAAACAGGCCATCGATTTAATCATCCAACATCAGCCTGATTTTCTGATTACCGATCTGAGCCTTGCCAGCACCAGCGGCTTTAGTGTGATTGAACAATTGGAACACTACTCCAGCAAACCGAAGATTGTTGTGCTCAGCATGCACGATAACCCAGCTTTGGTAGCCAAAGCCACCTCAATGGGCGCTAATGCGTATGTTACTAAAGCGATGGCGGCCAAAGAATTGGTGTCTGCTCTGCGATCGGTCATCGATGGCTTTACCTATGTGTCCAGCGATATCCGCATCATGAAAAAAACCGCGCCGCCAAAATTGAGTAGTCGAGAATTAGCTATTTTAAAATTAATGCTGCGCGGTCTAGCGCCTAAAGCTATTGCCACCGAGCTTGGCATAAACGATAAAACCGTATACGGCCATCGCGCTAATTTGATGCTGAAATTGCAAGCCCGCAACCTGACTGAATTACAGGAAAAAGCGGTTCGATTTGGGTTGATTTAATTCCGAACAGGTAGGGGCGAACCTTGTGTTCGCCC
>JAYTOD010000023.1:0-6456 GCA_043747995.1 Arenimonas sp. | reverse complement strand
GCGGCAACATTTCCATACCTTGTTGTTGCAACAATGGTGCCGTAATTATTGGCATCGCTACTTATAGTTACATCGCCAGAATAGCTGCTGGCGGTAATGCCATAAGCATCGCCGAAAATAGTACTTGCCTGGATAAAACCGCTGTTATAAACCGATACATCACCAAAATAGGAAACCGCCGCTATGCCAGTGGCATCGCCGTAAGTGGCTGTTGCGCGAATAGTGCCGTAATTGCTGGCAGTGGCGTCGCCGTAGGGCGTAGCAACCACAATGCCTGCTGCATCGCCGTAGTAAGTATAACCGTTAGCGTAGTAGGAGCCAGAAATTGCGCGAATATAGCCTGTGTTGCTAGCAGTGGCATCGCCAAATGGCGCATAAACCAGAATGCCGGTAGCATCGCCAACCGCAGTTGCGATTATTACTCCGGCGTTGCTAGCACTCGCATCGCCAAAATTAGCGGTTGCAACAATACCGGTAGCATCACCGTAGTAAGTAGTGCCGTTATAGTACTCGCCGGTAGCAGAAGTTGCACGAATATAGTTGTTATTAGTAACCGCCGTGTCGCCATATGCACTATTGGCATAAATGCCAGTTGCATCTTGGTAGTAGCTGGTTGCGTTAATTATTCCATTATTGGTTAAGGAAAGATCGCCAAGGCTAAACGCACTTACCGAAATAAGGTCTGGAGTGCCCAGCACAGAAACATTGCTGGTATTGCTCAAAATAATGGTGGTTAAATCAAATGGCAGGCTTACATCGAATTGGTCGAAAACTAATTGTGAACCGAACGTATTGCCGTTGCAGGTGATGGTGTTGCTCACTTCAACGCAGGCTGCCTGCGCGCTTGGCGCCACCGCAGCAACTGCAACACCAGCAAATAATGCGGCGCGGAGTGCTTTCACAGCTGGATTGAGTTTATAGGTGCGGCTAATACCGTAGCGAGCTTTCGACTTACGTGTCATATGATGTAACCCCTGAAAAATGATTGATTGAAAATAGAAAGTACTGCAATTTCAGAGCTACTTAAGCTACTGCAATTTCAGAGCTACTTAAGCCCATTACTGAGTACTTTGCTTAGGTAGTAAAACGAATTTATAACGCTTCGTCAATAGCTTGGCAAAAATAAATCTATTCAGGAAGATGAATTTTTAGTGTGCTTTGTGTGCGAAGCACTGCACCTCGAGTGAGAGCCAGTTCACAAAATAGCGTCAATACAGTATTTGCGAGGAATTGCCCATTCAGTTTGCTGAATACCATGTAGCCGGCTCATGGCAAGGTGCTGTGATGATAGCTGCTTATTTTTTAAGCACTTGCAGGTCTTTGGCAAAAAAGCTTGCGGCTGTGTGTGCAATTTAGCGCAAACCAATAAATTCCATATACTTACCGCCAGCCAGGCGCGGAATTTCATGGCACCAATCAAATTCAATGTGCATACTTTGGCCAAATATTGCCACAAATACCGCACGAATATTTTTCTCGGCATCAACCGTTTTGGCGTTTGGGCGGGCAATCAGCCGAATTTGAATATGCTCCAGTGCATGCTGAATAACCTGAAATTGTCGAATGCCCGGGGTATCGCGAATGTCGGCCGAAAGTTCAGTGCTAAACACATGGCTACCATTGGGGTGCTTCAAAATGCCGCGCTGCTTACCAAGCAGCTTAGTGAGCGCCGGCAAGGGAATTTTTCCGCAAGGGCAGGTGATGGGCGCGGCTAAATCGCCAATGGCATAGCGAATTAATGGCATTTTGTGGTTGTAGTAATCGGTGATCACAATCTGCCCCACTTCACCCTCAGCGCACGGATTGCCTTGCTCGTCTAGAAACTCAAGCCCCAGTTTGTGCGCCATAATATGGTAATTATCTGGATAGTGCGGGCAGCGCCCAGCAATCATGCCCAGCTCGGTGCTGGAATAGGTGGCGGCAATGTGGGCATTGGGAAAGGCCTGCTTAATCACTGCCTCTTGGCTGGGCTCAAAGAGTTCCGACATACAGACAATGCGCTGTAGTTCAATAATCTGCTCGCCGGTTTGCACTAAGTGTTGTGCAAGTTGCTCCAGATTGGTGGGATAACTGATTAACGAACGAACGCCTTTTTCGGCAATTTGCTGACGAATAAATGGCACTTGCTCACACACCGGAGAAGCGACTTCAAGGGTATTATCAGCGCCTTTATGGGCAGTGAGTGCAACAATTTTCATGTGCGGCAACTGTCCGCCAAACCATTCGGCATAGTTTTTGCTATCGCGGCTGTCCATACGTGAACGTGGCTGCGCCCAGTGAATGCGAACCGGAATGGAGGTGGAGCCTGAGGTTTTGCCGGTTACTGGCTGGCCATTGAGAATTTCATCGTTGTGTTCTTGCAAAATTTCACGGGTTAGCAAGGGAACTGCACTTCCGGCGGCCAAAAACTGCTGATAAAACGGATTATGCGCAAACGCATAGCGAACAATCTGTATGAAATGTTGTTCAGCATAGGGCCGGCCTAAAAAGGATGCTGGAATATCGAATGGCTGGCTTTCAAATGGCTTCATTATTGTTTTCTGTGCGCTGAATTATTTAGCTAAAAACCAGCCTGTGATAGCAAGGCGTGGCTGGCCCGCCCAGGGCGACACCAAACTAACGCTATGCGATTGCGGCACGCGAAACAAAGACAAATGATTCCAATACGGCACATAGCTTTCAAGCAAGCGATTTTCTTGATCATGAAACTGCAATAAGCCGCCCCAGTCGCTGTCCCAGTTTTTACTTAAATTAATGACATACGCGCACACCCTATTTTCATGCTCATGCTTATCTTGGTGACGGCTTAAAAATTGCCCGGCACGATAACGTGTGGCCTGTGCATTGACTGCCACAATACTGGGCTCGCCGGTTAAGCGCCGTGCAAACAGTAAAAAATCGGGCGAATTGAGAAAATCCAAAACCGCATGCAAAATTAACCCCGGGTTCCAACCTTCTTTAGCGGCGCGCACCATCATATAGCTGTCGTAGGAAAACTGGAATTCAGATTTCGCTAATTGATAGGCTTTATTCAATAATGCCAATTGTTGCTCAGCAGTCATTGCTGCATAGCTGTGGGCATCTAGCGTATGCGAAATGCCATTGGAGCGCTCGGCCAAGGCCCATGGCACATCTTGCAATAAGCACTGATGCAGCTTTTCCGCGGCGTCTTGTTGCAAAAAATTCGGAATCTGCACGCGCGTTGCTTGCAGTAATTGCTGGCGATAAAGATTTAAATTTAAGGCATTGTTAATCACACATTGTTCCGTTGTTTGTTGAACACAGGCCGCAAAAAGAAATTGTTAGAGTTAAGCAGTAAATTTTGGCACAATGGCTTAACAGATCGCGTGGAAAATCTATGGCCAACATCAATCCCCTGTTCAGTGTACCGTTCGTTTTGGATCAGCTTGCCGATTGTGCCAGTGTAAACCAGCCATTACGTGAATTGTTCATCCGCCGCGAAAGCCAAGGTGCGCGCTTTGCCAATCCCAACCCATACACGCCGCGCAATACACAACTATTCGAAAGTAATTTCGATTTATTTACCTGGCCCGATGCCTCGATTGCCGTGTTACGCGAATTTTGTTTATCGCGCGTGGCGCAAACAGTGGCTGAACTTAATCAGTATGATGGCGCGCATATGGCGCGTTTAAGTATCGTTACTGACGCATGGTTCCATGTAACACGACGCGGTGGCTTTTTTGGCGTACACAATCATCCAATGGCGTCATGGTCGGGCGTGTATTGCGTAAGCCCCGGCATCAGCGATGCAGATCAACCCGATAGCGGCAAACTCAGTTTTATTAACCCGCTAGCGCAAATGTATCTAGATACTGGCAATTCACAACTGCAGTTTCCGTATCAGCTGGGTAATTATGCCTTCAATCTGCAAGCCGGCGAACTCATACTGTTTCCGTCTTGGCTGGTGCATCAAGTGATGCCATTTTATGGCGAAGGCGAACGCATTACGGTGGCGTTTAATTGTTCCATGGCTTTTCGCTAAGACCGGTGTGGGTTTTATATTTAATTGAATGCCAACGCGGCGAACGCTCTGCGTATTACACCGGCATTACTACCAACCTAGAGCGCCGCTTTAAGCAACACCAAGAAGGCACAGGCGCACGCTTCACGCGGGCCAACCGGCCCTTGCGTATTTTGGCTAGCCATGAATTCACAAATCGCAGCTCTGCTTCATGCGCCGAAGCAGCTGTAAAGAAATTGCCGCGCGGGAAAAAACTGGCCTATTTTGAGAATCCGCAATAAAGGCTATACTTGCTTTTTCGGCCAAAATCAATCAGAGGACGTTATGGCAACCGCCGCGCAAACCATTCGTGTTTTCGGTATTTATCTCCTAATTTTAGGCGCTGTATTAATTCTTGTGCCGAATCTCTTGCTAGGTCTTTTTAAACTTGATCCTGTCACCGATGTATGGATTCGTGTGGTGGGCATGCTGGCATTTTTGCTAGGCGTGTACTACAACCATGTTGCAAATGCCAAACTGCGCTCATTGATTCGATTAAGCGTACCGGTTCGATTAAGCGTACTCGGTTTTTTCGGTGCCTTTGTGCTATTAAAACTGGCCCCGCCCATGCTGATGGTGTTTGCCATAGTGGATGCCCTTGCTGCACTCTGGACCTGGATAGCTTTGCGGCGTGGCTATTATTGATGCCTAAGGCTATACAGCCACAAACCCGAAACCTGATGCTAGCCTTGCTGGCGCTTATTGCGCTGTTAGCAATTTCCGGCTGGAAGCCCTTTGATCGACTAACCTGGCTGATGGAAGTGCTACCAGTCATTGTATTTCTGCCGGTGCTAATCTACAGCTACACTCGTTTCCCACTGACGACATTGTTGTACACCGGAATTTTTTTGCATGCTTGCGTGCTAATGCTCGGCGGGGCCTACTCCTACGCGCGCGTTCCTTTGGGTTTTGAATTGCAAGAACTGTTCGATTTAAACCGAAACCCATACGATAAAATTGGCCATTTCATGCAGGGCTTGGTGCCTGCATTGGCTGCGCGCGAGTTGTTTATTCGGCACAAGGTGATAAACGGAAAAGCATGGCTGGCATTTTTAGTGGTGTGTGTGGTGATGATGGTTAGCGCCGTGTATGAACTGGTGGAATGGGCGGCAGCGTTGGTGATGGGCCAAGGTGCCGACGAATTTCTAGGCACTCAAGGCGATATGTGGGACACCCAATCAGATATGTTTCTCGCTTTAGTAGGTGCATTGAGTATGCTAATTTTTCTGTCGCGATGGCATAATCGGCAACTTTCAAATCTACAAAAACACTAATGTAACTATTTCGTTGTTAAGCACGGCGCGCCACAATGCGCCAACGCACAGCTTGGCTATTGCTGGGGGCGCCTGGCACATCGGCAATGGGTGAGTCTGAAGTAGGCGGTGAGAAATGTTCGATGATAAATCCGCTGGCATCGAATGGCGCACGCAACTCCTCGGCATTGACAATAAGATGGGTTGAATGATGTGCGCCATAGAGCCACGCACTGTGTCTTGCTAATGCAATACTGACATTCAGTGCTTGCCCATGCGCACCTGCGCAGGCTTCTGCTTTATCTTGCAGCAAGTGTACTTCTTGTTCTGGATAACGTGTGATCAATTCGCTTTCGCCCGGCCGCACGCGTTGCGCCGTTATCACAACACCGCCAGGGCGAAGTAAGCGATGCCACTGCTGAACTAATTTTTGGCGTTGCTGCGCATCAAAAAAAGTTAGAAACGAATGCGTGCAAATCAAATCATATGGCGATGAATCGCTGTACGTCAAAATATCAGCCTGAATGGTTTGAATTGTGAAGCCCGCCAAATCGGCATATTGTTGGCACAATGCCAAGGGCGTTGGGCAACAATCCAACACAGTAATCTGCATATCAGGAGCGCTTGGCAAACAGCTTGCCAAACGAGCAAGCATGCCGGCATCGGCGGTGCCAGAAATCAGTATTCGGCGTGCTCCGCCCGCGATGGCATTTTGTATTGCAGGTAATAGAAAATCATCATCCGATTTCAAACTAATAAATACGCCTAGGCCTTTTAAAACTGGCCAGCTTGCGTGATACCAGGCGCAATCGCCGAACTGATTTTGTGCGCATAGTTGCTTTGCATTGGCTAAAGCAAAGGCAATGGCTTGTTTATGAAACTCAACCGGTGAACTCACTTTTCAGCTTCCGGGATTGCACAAATTGCCGCAAAATATTTACCGCCTGGCGAGCGCGGAACGCTGTCCATATAGTTAAACAACAATTCTGTTTGTGGCCCAAATTCTTGCACAAAGCGATGCCGAATTCGCGCTTCAAAGGTTTCACATTCGGCCTTGTTTCTCAGTACTGCGTTAATCGTAAAGCAATGCATTTGCATTTGCACAACTTGAAACTGACTAATTTCTTGCGAATCACGAAATGTTGACGAAAGGCTGGTGAACAACATCTGGCTTCCGTTGGC
>JAYTOD010000022.1:0-3545 GCA_043747995.1 Arenimonas sp. | reverse complement strand
GTATGGCTTACATTTGGGCTTGGCATTCCAGATTGCCGACGACGTGCTCGACTACACCGGCGATGCCGAAGCACTCGGCAAAAATCTTGGCGATGATTTACAAGAAGGTAAAGCCACCCTGCCAGTGATTCACGCCATGAGCCACGCCGATGATGCGTTAAAAATTCGCCTGCGCACGATTATTGAACAAGGCGATGGTTCGGCCATGCCAGAAGTGTTGGCCGCCATTGAACAAGCCGGCAGCTTGGCATACAGTATTGACAAAGCCAAACAGCATTCACAACAAGCAAAATCAGCCTTACAAGATGTACCTGAAAGCGAATGGAAAAAAGCCTTGCTTGATTTAGCGGATTATTCGGTGATACGCACTCATTAGATTTTTATATAGCACCATAACTGCAAGGAAATATGTAATGAACCCCGCCCTACTCGCCGCCGCCGCTAATAAACAATCCATGGCACGAATGCAGATTCTAACTCGCCTGTTGCAAGATGGTGCAACCTCTCGCGCCAAAGCCGTTTCTCGTGATTCACTACCAAGCGAGATGCAAGCGCTAGCCAAATACTACCTTGCTAAAGGCATTCTGCGCAGTACGCAAAATGGCGGCTTGTATCTCGACAAACGCGCCTATGAAGATTATCAGGCCAGTATGAAAACCGCTGGAAAATGGGTGTTGGCAATTATGGGCGTGGCGATGTTAATTGGTTTGGCCATTTTGGTGGCAAGTAAGACCTAAGTTGGTGGTTCTAAAATAATTATCAGAGTATTATCCAGTTCAATATCAACCGCTAATGTATATCGGATAAGCCATCGACATCGACATATAATGAGCCAACTAAGCACAGCTTTGGCATTCGCGTTTTTAGCCAATGGAGCCTAACACCAAACATGCGCGCACGGAAAAAACTCGACATAAGCTGGACCGATTTATTTCACGGATTTGCAAAATCTGTTGTTTCTCGAAAACCCGAAATTGCCAGACACCCGCTAGAGCAGCGATGGTCTGCAACTGGTAATAGCCTAGCAGCTCTCTCCGTTCGCAGCGGATTCGATCTGGTTCTGCAATGCCTAGCCTTGCCAAAAGGCAGCGAGATTTTGCTGTCAGCAATCACCATCCGCGACATGGCAAGCATCATTGAACAGCATGGACTGCATGCAGTGCCGATCGATATTCACCCTGAAACCTGCTCGATTCGTTACGACCTACTAGCGGCCGCAGTGACCTCGAAGACAAAGGCACTTCTAGTGGCGCACCTTTTCGGCAGTCGCATGCCGATGGATGAAATCATCCTAGTTGCGCAACACTTTAAATTATTCGTTTTTGAGGATTGCGCACAAGCCTATGCTGCAGATGGATACCGTGGGCACCCTGATAGTGACGTTAGCATGTTCAGCTTTGGCCCAATCAAGACTGCCACTGCGCTTGGTGGCGCGATGCTAAGTTTCAAAGACAAGGATTTATGCAGAACGGTTAGCGAACTCCAGCAGCAGTACCCGATTCAATCAAAAACGCAATATCGAGGCAAAGTGATTAAGTATGCGCTGATTAAGGCCATGACTTACAGGTTACCTTACACTATTTTTGTAGCGATCTGCAGGTTGTTTGGTGCATCACACGACCAGATAATTAGCAAGGCAGTGAGGGGCTTTTCAAACGAAAATTTGCTGAGTAACTTTCGGTATCAGCCTTGCTATGCATTGCTTTCGCTTATTAATCGGCGTATTCGTATGTATATCCCACAACAACTTATATCTCGCATTCAGTCGGCACTTGCGATGTCATCATATTTGACGGACATTTCTGTAATTGGGCGGAAGGCTGATATGCACTGTCATTGGCTATTGCCAATCCAAAGCCAGAATGCACACTTGCTTGTCCAGTCGCTTTGGGATCAAGGCTTCGATGCGACCCGTGGTGCCACTAGTATGCTTGCCGTTCCAGCTGGCATAAATTATAGAGATGCAACTGATGCTATACGCATCATGAGCCACATTGTTTATTTACCTATAGAGTCCGGAATGCGTATTGCCGAACTGCAAAAATTAGCAGCAGCTGTGCAACGATTTGAATTAGCATATATGACGCCTCTCAATAAATCATAATGCTCAGAGCTTGATACGCCCATGTTTTATACCAAAGTTGCAATGTGCATTATCGGCATGTCACTTTTTTTTAATGCCGGAAAAATAGAAGCGCGCGGTGGTGCAGCAGACCACTCTGTGTTGTGGGCGTCTTTGTCTTTACTTACCTCGGTTTTGGCATTGTGGGCAGGAGCCGGATGGCTGTTCTGGTTGCTTGCTCAAATTGGTCTGTTAATCGGCATTGCACTGGTGCGGGTTTTGCTCGACAAGGGCAGTTAATCATTCCCACAATAACTGGGCCCACAAGAGCCCAGTTTTTACTGCTCGACGTCACCATACTGAAACACTTTCTCTAACGGCGCTTTAAACACTAGCGCAATTTCAAACGCCACCTCCAGCGATGGCGAATATTTGTTAGCTTCAATGGCATTCACCGTTTGCCGTGTAATGCCAATAGCATCGGCCAGTTCCTGTTGCGTTATACCGCCAGCTGCTTCGCGCAAATCGCGGATACGGTTACGGATTAAACCACCGCGCTTGCCCACGGATCAGCGCCCCTTCCGGTGCAGCCAGAGCTGCACGGCATAATCAGCCATCTGCGCCAACACCCAAAATGCCAACAGCAGTTGCGTGAAACCGAAATTGCCGGTTGAAATCACTGCCAGCCACAACGCAAAGAACACACCCGTTGCCAGCACAAAACCACCCACGCGCGCGCCCTTCAGAGCAATCAAACGATCGCGTTCGTCTTCAGCTGTGCGGCGGTCGAACAACACAATAGCCAAATGCCCAACAATGGCAAACGCCACCAACACCGCCACACCAATGTGGAACATCACCACCATCGGCGCATCCACCGTCATCGTGCGCCAAGGCACAGTCTCGAATTGTTCGTGGCTAACGTAAGCCACAGCATGACCATAGAAAAATGCAGCTAAACCCATGGCCAACAACATAACCCACAAACTTTTTTCACGGAACGACATGCGCTTCTCCTACGTTTTATGATTAAAGTATGTCAAAAATACCCGACATCGAAAGTTTACGAAAGGTGAAATGAAATGTCAACTAATTTTTACATTTATTTTGGTTACTCTGCATTAGGTTATGGCCATAATGTAAGTATCGCCCTAAATGTTACGGAACAAAGGGGAACAAAGGGGACGGAGGTCATTAGCGTTTGAATAAAACATCCGACCCTAATCGGTGACTAGCCCAACCCCAGCCCCGGAATTTTGCTAATCGCATTAGGATCAAAACCAGCTAAATCTGCAAAATGTCGGCCACGCTCCACGTAATCGGCATAGGCACCGAAGCTTGGTGCGCCGGGCGATAGCAAGATCACTCCATCCTCACCATGCAATGCATCTTTGGCGAACAATAGGGCTTCGGCCATGTTGCTGGCTTCCGATAAAAAGAATGTGCCTTTAGAATTGATGGCCTGCAGTTGTTCAAAGATGCG
>JAYTOD010000021.1:0-12018 GCA_043747995.1 Arenimonas sp. | reverse complement strand
TGCCGCGCCTGTGCTGACAGCATGCCGCACGCTAGTAATCTGAAAAAGACTCGGTATGGGCAGATATTTTCAGGCTTTTCATACCAGGCGCCGCTCGATGAATTGATACAAGGCTTTAAATTTAACGAGCATCTACATTACGGCAGATTATTGGCACACCTTTCGCTTTCAGAATTACCGCAGATAAAACCGATGGCCTTGATTCCGGTGCCATTGCATAGCTCGCGGCTTCGGCAACGTGGCTTTAATCAGGCGCAGGAGTTAGCCAATTTCTGGGGCAAGCAACTGTCAGTTCCGGTGCTTGCTAATGTGTTGCATCGGCATCGCGCAACACAGGTGCAATCAAGCTTGAATGCCGCCGAAAGACTACCAAATGTGGCTGGTGCGTTTAGTGCTCGCGGCAACATTCCTGCACACGTGGCCTTGGTTGATGATGTGTACACCACCGGCGCAACCTGCGCCTCGGCGGCGCAGGCCCTAATCGCGCATGGCGTGCAGCGTGTGGATGTCTGGTGTTTGGCAAGGGTGGTGTGAGAATTATGGAAGTGGCGGCTTAAATATACGCCAGCACAAAGCCCACAAACACCAGCATGCCGACCCACTGATTGCTTAAGAACGCGCGGAAGCAGTCTTCTTTGTGGCGTAGTTTGGCAATTTTGAATTGCCATACAATGACCATGCTAGCCACGCTTAAGCATGCGTAATAGGCCAATCCAAAATGATGCTGTTGGCCTATTAAAACTAGACTGACGATAAAGCCTATAAAAAACAGGACGAGTGCAATCATATCCATATCACCTAAGAAAATGGCTAAGGATTTGGCGCCAGCTTTAATGTCGTCGTCTTTATCCACCATTGCATACCAGGTGTCGTAGGCGGTGGTCCATAGCACATTGGACAAGAACAATAGCCAAGCTGTTTGCGGAACCTTATTTTGTACTGCTGCAAACGCCATCGGAATGCCCCAGCCGAATGCAACACCAAGAAAGACTTGTGCAAAATATGTGTAGCGCTTCATATACGGATACATGGCGGCGAGTAGCGCGCCCACTACGCTTAGCATAATGGTGAGTTTATTGGTGAATAGCACCAAGCCAAAGGCCGCCAACATCATCAGCACAAACACTGCCAAGGCTTCTTTGCCGGTAAGTGCGCCACAAGCCAAAGGGCGATTTTTGGTGCGTGCCACTTGTCCATCCAACCATTGATCGGCGTAGTCATTGATGATGCAACCGGCCGAGCGTGTTAGCCAAACACCTACCGTGAAGATCAGTAAAAGCTTGATTGAAGGCAAGCCTTCAGAGGCCAACCATAATGCCCAAAGTGTTGGCCAGAGCAGCAGCAAAGTGCCAACAGGGCGATCACCGCGAATCAGTTGCCAGTAGGCTTTAGGTTTTGGATTGTGGGCAGGGAAGTGATGCGACATAGGTATTATTGTAGCTTACAGCCCATGATTTAAATCATGGGCTGAATGTGCCATATTAAAAATCGAAATGCGCGCTGATTTTCACCGCACGCGGTGAGCCAACACTGATGTTGTTGTCGTTGTGCGCTGAGCTGTAATAATATTTGTCGGTCAGGTTCTCAATATTGAGTTGCCATTTTAGTTGCTCTGATTGGGTGTAATACAGCGCCGCATCAAGCCGTGTGAACCCAGGTAGTGTGACTAAATTATTGGTGGAAGTATAAACCGCGCTTTGGCTGTTCACGCCTAAACCCATGCCCCAATGTGGTGTCATTTCCCAGCGGCCCCAAACAAAGGCCGAATGTTTCGGAACCAGCGGAAGTTCGGCACCTTTCACTGCAGAAGCCGAAATGGTCTTAGTGATTTGCGCATCTTGGTAGGCATAGCCGGCCAAAATTTGCAGTGTTTTTGTAATGTTGCCACCCATTTCCCACTCAAGGCCTTGGCTGCGTTGGGCATCAATCAAGATTAATTGCTCTGGGTTGGCCGGATCGCTAACCGCTACATTACTGCGATTTAATTGATACAAGGAGAAGCTGGTAAACAGGCCTTGGCTGATTTGCCATTTAGCACCCAATTCGTTATTGATGAATTGCTCTGGATCCAAGCTAGCAGTGTTTAGTGTTAACGAGCTCAATTGGTCGCCAGCGCGTGGAACAAAGGCTTTCGAGTAGCTTGCATACAGATTAATATTTTGGCTAGCTTGGTAAATCAAACCGGCACGTGGTGAAAGGGAGTTGTCGGTTTGTTCAATGCGCAGATTGGTTCGGTTATTGGTGAAGTCCATATTGAAACGGTCTAAACGTAAGCCAGCAATCAGCTGCCATTTTTCACCAATATGCATTTGATCTTGCACATACAATGCGGCAATATCGGCAACGCCCGTATTATCGGCATCGCTGCTACTTTGTCGAAAAGTAATGGGCAGTGTAGGAAATGGATTGTTGATGCTCACCGATTGGCTGCTTACGGTGCTGCCAGTGGCACCAAAATAGCCGGTTTCTCGGAAGTTTTGGGTATCTTGGCGGCCCAGTTCAGCACCAATCAACATGCGATGCGTTACATTGCCGTGTTTAATATCGAAAATGAAATCGGTTTGGTTAAACATATTTTCGCGATCGGTTTGGGTGTTGTAAGCCGACAGCGAAACTTGTGTGCCGGCTGTGTTTACTGCACCTGGAAATACGTTTTGGTAAAATTTATCATACTGTGCAATGCGTGAGCGATTGCGTAACACGGCGCCGCCGAAATCATGCTCAATCAATGCATCAAAAGAGGCCACTTCGGTGTTCGCGAAACTGGCATCGGCATCGCCGAAAAATTTACTGCGCGCGGTGTTTAGTGGTTTGCCTTGGAAGGAAGGAATGCCGCGGTCAACGGTGCGGCTGTCATCGAAATATTCTGCGCTGAGCACCATGCGCGTGTTGTCGCCTAGGCCAAAGGCCAAACTTGGGCTAATGCCGCGCAACTCACGGCTAACGCCGTCTCGGAAACTGCCAGCATTTTCTGCCATGGCGTTAACACGATAAGCGATGTTGTCGTTAATGGCATCGCCCAAATCGGCCTGTACACGATAGAAATCATCGCTACCGGCTTGCAGGCTTAGCGAACGCATTTCGTTGCCATCAGCTTGTTTGCTAGCGCGATTGATCACGCCGCCTGAACCACCACGGCCGAAAATCATCGCGTTCGGGCCTTTCAGAATTTCAACTTGGTTAACGTTGTACAAATCGCGGTAATACTGCACATCATCGCGGATGCCATCTGTATAGAAGTCGCCAGTGCTTGTATTGCCGCGCATCACTGGCGCATCACGGTGGCCTTCGCCTTGTGCCATACCAACACCCGGCACATAACGCACCACATCGGCCATGCCGTGCAGGGCTTGATCTTCGATTTGCTGTTCTGTCACCACACTGATTGCTTGCGGTGTATCTTTAAGCGCCGTCTCAGTTTTCATTGCGCTACTTGGGTGATTGCTTTGATAACGAAATGGAAAACCCTTGACCTCAACCTTATCGAGAATGGCGGGTTGCTCTGGATTTGCTATCGCTGTAGAGCTCAATATTAAGGACAATGCTACAAAAAATGTGTTGCGCGTGTGCATAAGAGACTCGTTATGTAAATGAGAATCAATCTTATTTGTATTTAATATATAAATCAAGATAATATTTGATTATATTGTATAACTCATTGAATAAACTAGCTGTTAGCGCTGCTGAAAAAGTAATTAATACACAGCTCTTGCGCTAATGGCTTTTATATTAAGCCTAAAATTATCGCCTGTTCCTGCAATTCAGACAGTGAGCGCACTTGCAGCTTCTGCATAATATTGGCTCGGTGCGCGTACAGTGTTTTGTCGGTTATGCCCAGATCAATGGCTAACGCTTTTGGGCTTTTACCTTGTAACAGGCCTTTCAATGTTTCCAGCTCACGTGCGCTGAGATGTGGCAAAAGGGTGTTTTTTAATTGTGCTAAATCAGATGATGCATAGCGGTTGCCCATCATTATGGTGCGAATTGCAAGAACCAATTCGTTGGCGGCCTGTGTTTTAGTTATGTAGCCATTGGCGCCTAAGGAAAATGCTTTTGCAATAAATCCAGGGTTATTATGCGTACTTAAAACGATAATTTTTAAGTTGGGATACAAGGGGCGCAAGTAGCTTAATAAAGGAAACCCACCCCCTTCGGGCATATTTATATCGAGTATAAGTACGCTTGGCAAATGCGATGCGAGCAACGGCTCCAGCTGACTTGGCAATTCGCATTCGGCACAGACCTGAATATCTGCTTCTTTGTTGAGCAGGAATTTTATGCCTTCACGTAAGATGGCATGGTCGTCTAGCAGGGCAACTTGTATCATAAAGTGATTATGCCAAATATATGCATATCTTGTTGCATAGATGCGCAAAACATTCCATAGAGCCAAGCTTTAATTGCGGTAATTTGATGAAACAGAACGCAAAGACTTACGAAAAATCGCTCGGATCAACATCAATCGACCAACGCGCTTTGCGCGCCGATTTAAGTTGATACAGTTCGTTCAGTGACAGTGCCAGCAAGTGCTGAAGTTGCTGTCGGTTGTCGGAAGTGAGTGCTAATTGCCAGCGGCTTTTGCCAGCGCGTTTTGGCATGGCGGCAGGAATAGCGCCTGAACTATGCAGAGAAAAACCCATCTGCTTGATGTGTGACAGTAATACTGCTGAAGCTTCATGCAGGAAAGCTTGCGCCGAATCACTGTGCACCGACTCGCTACGAATTAGTGCCATATACGTATAGGGTGGCAGCTCGGCCAGTTGCCGTTCGGCAAGTGCAGTTTCAGCGAATTGCCGGTAGCCGCCGTGCAATAATTCAAGCAATAGTGGATGTTCTGGATGATGGGTTTGAATCAACACACTGCCGGCGCGTGTACTTCTGCCGGCGCGGCCAGAAACTTGAATCAATAGTTGTGCGAGTTTTTCCGGCGCGCGAAAATCAGCTGAATATAAACCTTCATCAACACCCACCACGCCGACAAAACTGAGCAAGGGCAAATCATGGCCTTTAGCTAAAATCTGTGTGCCCACTAATATGCCGGGGTTTTGTCCGAGCAGTTTAAGTTGTTGTTCAAGGCCGTCGCGTTTGCGAGTGGTTTCACGATCAACACGTATGCATGGATGATCGGGGAAAAACTGTTTCAAGGCTTCTTCTAAACGTTCTGTGCCAAAGCCTTGTGCTTGCAAAGCCAGCGAGCCGCAATCTGGACAAGCCAATGGTTTTGGCTTCTGATAGCCACAGTGATGGCATATCAGGCGCTTTTGTCCAGCATGCAGGGTAAGTGCACTATCGCAGCGCGAACACATGGCGGTAAAGCCACAGTCATGGCATAGCAATGCCGGTGCATAACCGCGACGATTCTTGAATACCAATGCTTGCTCGCCTTTATCCAAGCACTGTTTAATGCCTTCTAGCATGTCTTGGCTGAGGCCATGATGCAATTTAATTTTACGTACATCGGTAAGTTTAACGATGGGTGGTTTTGCTAAGCCTGCGCGGCCTGGCAGGCTGTGTAGTCGGTAGCGATTTTGCTCGGCATTATGTAGGCTTTCCAACGAAGGTGTGGCGCTACCTAGAATGATAGGAATGTCCAAGTTTTTGGCGCGCACTATGGCAAGATCGCGCGCATGGTAATGAAAGCCATCTTGTTGTTTGTAGCTGTTATCGTGCTCTTCATCAATAATGATTAAGCCGGCTTCCGGCAAATTGGCAAAAACCGCCGAGCGCGTACCAATCATTACACGACCAATGCCAGTGGCCATTGCTGCCCAAGCGCGGGCGCGGGTGCCATCCGATAAATTGGAGTGCAGCACATGCACCGGCACCGGCAAGCGTGCTTCAAAGCGCGCTAAAGTTTGGGGGGTAAGGCCAATTTCTGGTACAAGAATCAACGCTTGTTTGTTTTGCGCTAAACAATGCGCAACTGCTTGAATATAGACTTCGGTTTTACCACTACCAGTTACGCCTTCCAGCAAATGCACACAATAGCTGCTGGTGCTTAGAATATCGGACACGCATTGCTGCTGCTGTGCATTGAGTTTAGGGCCGCTTTCTAAGACCTTATGGATTGGGCTTTGTTTTAAGGCAATGCGCTCAACATACAGTTTGACGTGCAGTGATTTCATCACCGCGCGCCAATGTTGTAGGTGTTGTTCAAGCCAGGTTTCGCTAATTGCTTGCAGTTTTAATTGTTCGGCAAGTTGCGAGGCACGGCTATTTTTGCGAAGTGTTTTGTTCTGTGTTTGGCCAGCTTCCGTGAGTTGCCATGCGTGATAGCAAACATCTGGCAAATCATGGCCTTCTCGAAGTAAGCTCGGCATTGCTGTTGATAATACCTCGCCTAGTGGCGCTTGATAATATTTCGCCGTCCAACGCAGGCTTTTCAGTAATTCATCGGAAACAATAGGCACGCTATCAATGCGGCGAATAATTGGTTTTAATGCTGTATCCGCACTGTCGATTTGGCCAATGCCGCACACCCAGCCGATTAAACGCCGCGCCCCGAATGACACTTCAACACGACAGCCAATCCAATTTGAACTAGCGATATCCCGTTCGTTGCCAGGCAAATAATCAAATTCACCCATCAACGGCACCGGTAATGCCACTTTTAATGTGCGCGTGTGATTCAACAATATAGAAGCAGTCATTGGCTCGGTTTGTGGCCTGGATCGAGGAAAACGCGTGAAAACAAGCCTATATGCTTATGGAAAAGATTTACTACAATGATTATCCACAAAAACGGTGGATAAGTGTGTGGAAGTTTCTCATATACAGCTGCTGATAAGCCGATATAGCGCCTTATGTGTCACTTTGATGAATAATCCATCAATTGTAATAAATACAATAAAAACATATAGATAACTTTAATACTGTGTATAAAGTGATAAATTAATGATTGAAAAATACAGAATCAACCACTTAGCACCACCTGTGTAAAACGTTCCACAAGCAGAGGCTTATTTTTAAAGGTTTTACACTTTTTATGCTAAATTCACAAAAAAATTGTTCCACGAAAAAGATCGCAGCATAAAGTGCAGTATTGGTATGAAGCTGGCTAGATTTGTAAGTAACATTTTTTTGTACAATGAAGATGTAAAAATCCCGCTACAACATAAAAATGCCTCAAAAAGTGCGCACTAAGTGCGTGCAGTTGCAGACTATTTTTGATTTTTTAGGCTAGAAAAATTGTATAACATATTGTTAAATATAGATAATATGTATTATCCACACATATTGTGGATAAGTTTGTGGAAAGACTAGGCATTACACTAAACACAGCTTGATATGACAGGCGCTTGAGTAACTTGCTTATTTTTTAACCAATATGAAATAATTGTATATTATCAATAAGTTAAATTATTAGAGTAAGATAAAGATGCTTATTATTTAAGCAAATGTGGTTTTTAGTCAGTTTTGTGAAGAAACGGTCAAATGTTCCACAGCAAGGGCCATATTCACATGGCATTCAGGTTTTTTTAGCACAATTTCTAAAAAATGTTTCACGGTTGTTTAGAGTGTCAAGGCACCGATGATAAAAATCATCACTAATCCAAAAACCAGCAGGAATAGATAGAAAAAGCCGAGCAAACAGAATTTAAGCGCGGTTTTTCGCCAACCTTGCTGGTACACACGCTTCAGGGATAAAAAATAATACACCGGCAGCACAATCCACAACAGATTGTTGATGGCATCAATAACAGATTGCAGCCAGGTCATCGATTCGCCCCACCAAATGCCTAATTGGCTGGCAACCACTATGCAAAGGATATACATCAATAAAAAAGAATGGTTGTGCAAGGCAACGATTAAATGTTCCATATATAACCGCTTATTAAGCAAGTAGGCCAGTTTTAAAAGTAATGCAAAGAACGGCAACATTAGCAACAGTGCGGTTGGTAAGGCTGACAGTCCCGCATGTATTAATTGTCTTTTTGCATCTTTACTTTTTAAGACGGCATCAAGCCGGGTAACTCTCTCATTGATAAGCGTATTGAAGGTATCCGGAATCGGAAGGTTGATTGGATTGGTTTTAGCATGCCAAGGCTTGCCATTAATTAAATTGATATCAACTCCATTGGGCTTGGAGTTTTTGGGCGCATCGTCATTAAAATGAATAAGGTCGCTTGGTGATACATTGTTTTCAACACTTTGTTGCACCAGAAAAAAAGTGATCACGCTTAAGAAAAAGTATAATTTCAGCGGCGACACATAGCGCATGCGGCGATTAGCGAAATATTCTTCGCTGAGCATACCGGGCTGAAACAATAAGGGTTTTAGGGTGCCAAGCAGCTTGCTATCGAAGTTCAATACATCGGTAAAGAATTCGCCAACAACTTGGCTGAAATGCCGGAGCACTGCATGATGTTTTTGCCCACAGTGCGCACAATAGGCACCTTGAATGGACGTTAGGCAATTACTACATAAGTGCTTTTTCTCACCAAACGCAGGAGATTTCATAGGCTACTGGTCTTCTTGGCTATGCCGAGTAATTATTTGGTTTACTATAGTGAGCTTGTTCAGGCATTCACTATGACGCATTCCCCCTCCCAATGGCAACGACTGAAACAGGAATCGCGTGTCAGTTTTAAATTAGCACTTCCAATTGCTCTGGGCCAACTTGCTTCAATGGCTATGACGGTAGTTGATACCTTGCTGGCCGGAAAGCATGGTTCACTCACATTAGCAGCGGTAGCATTAGGTGGTGCTATTTGGTCTTTGGCGATGCTTATTTGTATTGGCTTGATGATGGCTATACCGCCAACGGTGTCCCAGCTTAATGGTGCTGGCCGACGTGCCGAGATTGGCCCGATTTGGCGACAAGCACTGTGGTTGGCTATTTCAGTCGGATTGTTGCTATTTGGCTTTATGCGTTGGAGCCCGCAACTGTTGGTGTGGATGGGCATTGAAACTGCAGTGCAAGTGCCAGCTGCCGAGTTTTTGCATGCCATTAGCTGGGGCGCGCCAGCTTTGGCGTTGTTTTTTGCCAGCCGCTATCTGAGTGAAGGCTTGGCATGGACCAAACCGACCTTAGTCTTCGGGGTGGCGGCATTAGTGCTACTGATTCCGATCGGCTATGCACTACTATTTGGCTTCGGCCCGATTCCTGAATTGGGTGCCGCAGGTTTGGGCTACGCAACGGCGATTGTGATGTGGCTGGAGTTTATCGCATTTGCGCTGTATCTGCAGCGCTCAAGGCATTTTCGTGATTTGGCCTTGCTCAGCCATTTTGAGTGGCCAAAGCCTGCTGCTATCAAGCAATTGCTGGTGCTTGGCGTGCCGATGGGCATCGCTATTTTAATGGAAGGCAGTTTGTTTGTTGCTACTGCTCTACTCATTGGGCGTTTAGGCGCGGTGGACGTGGCGGCACATCAAATCGCCTTGAATGTGATTAGTTCGTGCTTCATGATTCCGCTTGGTGTGGCGCTGGCCACCACAGTGCGTGTTGGCCATGCGGTGGGTGCCCGCGATTATTCTGCCGTGCGCTGGGCGATGAAAGCCGGTTTATTTTTAGTCTTGATTACCCAAACGCTGTCGGCTTTATTGCTAATTTTTGCCGGACATTGGCTCAGTAGTTTGTATACCGATGATGCCGCAATTGCCGGATTAGCTAGCACCTTAATGATTTACGCCGCTATTTTCCAATACCCCGATGGTATTCAGGCGCTGTCTGGTGGGGCATTACGTGGCCTGAAAGATACCAAAGTGCCAATGTTTATCACGGTTTTTTCCTATTGGGCAGTAGGCTTGAGTGCGGGTGTATATTTGGGCTTGCATCAGGGTTTGCGTGCGCCTGGTTTCTGGCTAGGCTTAACCATTGGCCTGAGCGTAGCCTCAGTGTTGTTGTTCACACGTTTTTGGCTAACGGTGAATAAATTACAACAGACATGACCTTCAGGACGTACCGTTCACAGCCTAATCGGTTATTCTTAAAGCCTGAATTCTGGAGTTATACACACTATGAGTGCTGCTGAGCCTGGCCCTATCCGTTCGTTTTTTCGCTTCATTTGGCAAGCGATTAACTTCACCAATCATTTAGTGTTTAATATCATCATGTTGTTTGTGCTGATAGTATTCATTGCCGCTATTTCGGCCGGCATGTCGTCTAAATCGTTTACGCCATTAAACAATAACACTGCTTTAGTGCTCGATCTTGAAGGCCAATTGGTTGAGCAACGAACCGCCGACTCGATTAGCTCTGCAATTTCTGAAGCACAAGGCGATAGCCGCGAAATTCAATTGCGTGATGTGCTAGCGGTGATAGAAGCGGCCAAAACTGACCCGAAAATCAGCCATTTGGTGCTCAATACCGAAGGTTTTAATGCCAGTGGCATGGCCTCGGTGCGCGAAATTACCAAAGCCTTGCAAGATTTCAAAACCAGTAAAAAACCCATTTACGCATTCGCCAATAGCTATGAGCAAAAACAATATTTGCTGGCCGCGCAAGCTACCAAAGTATTTATGGATCCAGAGGGCGCATTCCTGCCCGAAGGCTTGGGCCGTTATCGCCTGTTTTATCGCGAAGCATTGCAAGATAAATTAGGCTTAGATGTACATCTATTTCGTGTTGGTGAATTTAAATCAGCAGCCGAGCCATACATTCTTGACGCTGCTTCGGCGCAATCGAAACAAGCCGATTTGTATTGGATGAACGATATCTGGCAACGCTATTTAGCGCAAGTCGGTAAAGCCCGCAATATCGATCCGGAGCAGATCACGCTGGCTATTAACGAACTGCCGGCGCGATTGGCGGCGGTGAAAGGCGATTTGGCGCAGTGGGCAGTTAATGAAAAATGGGTCGATGGACTGAAAACATCGTATGAAATGGAAAAGTTTCTGATTGCTAATGGCGTAGCAGAAGATAGCGATAACAACACCTTCCAGCAAATTGATTTTATGGAATATCTTGGCCATGTGCAAAGCCGTAAAATTAGTTCGGCTAATCAAGACATCGTTGCGGTGGTGGTTGCGCAAGGTGAAATCACCGACGGTGAGCAGCCGCCCGGCACAGTGGGTGGTGAATCCACATCGGCCTTGATTCGCGCTGCGCGCGAAGACGACAACGTCAAAGCCTTGGTGCTACGTGTTGATTCGCCCGGTGGTGGGGTATTTCCCTCCGAGCAAATTCGCCGCGAGGTGGAGCTAACCAAAGCCGCTGGCAAACCGGTAGTGGTGTCGATGGCCAATGTGGCGGCATCGGGCGGCTATTGGATTTCAATGAACGCCGATAAAATTTATGCTGATGAATCAACCATCACCGGCTCGATTGGTATTTTTGGTTTGATGGTTCGCGCGCCGCGCGCCTTAGATAAAATTGGCGTGCATGCCGATGGTGTGGCAACTACGCCATGGGCGGGTGCATTCGATATCAGCCGAGCAATGGATGAGTCGACTAAGCAAGTTATTCAAAGCGTCATTAATCACGGCTATTCGCAGTTTATCGGTAAAGTATCGAAAGCCCGCAAGCAGACCTATGAGCAGGTTGATGCCAATGCCCGTGGCCGCGTCTGGAGCGGCGCACAAGCCAAAGAAAAAGGTTTGGTGGATGCCTTTGGCGGTTTGTCGGATGCTGTGGCTGACGCCGCTTCACGTGCCAAATTAGAGAAAGGCGCATTTGAGCTTCAGTACATTGAAACGCCATTATCACCATTCGAACAGTTCTTGGAAAATATGGCCCGCAACAGTGCCACGCAAGGTTTGGTGCGTTTCTTTGCGCCAGCCTTAACGTTTATCAACCAAACGCAAATGGGTAATCGTGTTAGCGCCGATCTGTTGTGGTTGAATCGCAACAGTAGCAAGCCCATTAATGCTGTTGCACATTGCTTCTGCGAGTTCTAAGTACATGCTTAAACGCTGGCGCTTAGATGGGCAGGCGGCGCTGATTACCGGTGCCAGTGCCGGCATTGGCATGGCGGTTGCGCGCGAGTTCGCGCGCTTGGGTGCTGAAGTTTTAATGGTGGCACGCGATGAAAATTTGTTGGCCATTGCTGCCACAGATATTGAAGACGACGTGGATGG
>JAYTOD010000020.1:0-5038 GCA_043747995.1 Arenimonas sp. | reverse complement strand
TCACTACTATTGATTGTTTTGGTGATTATCGGTATTTTCACCGGTGTTATTAAGCCGCATGGAATTCATGGTTAATCACTAAAAAGCCGGCTTGCGCCGGCCTTTTGATTACAACACGTATACAAACAAGAATAATAGCAACCAAACCACATCCACAAAGTGCCAATACCAAGCCACTGCTTCGAAAGCGAAATGATGATCTTTGCTAAAATGGCCTTTCGCACAACGCAACCACATCACCGACAACATAATGGTGCCAAGCATCACGTGCATGCCATGGAAGCCAGTCAACATAAAGAAGGTTGAGCCATAGATGCCAGATCCGAGGGTTAAGTTCAGTTCTTGGTAGGCGTGAATATATTCTTCCGCTTGGTAAAACAAGAACAACACGCCCAATAGAACGGTTGCACCGAGCCACCACAACAATGGCTTGCGGGCATTGGCTTTCAAGGCATGATGCGCCATGGTGATGGTGATACCGGAGGTTAATAGAATAAGCGTATTCAGCAACGGCAAGCCCCAAGCCGGAATGGTTTCGAATGCACCGCCAATTGCTGCTGGGCCGCCAGTTGGCCAGCCAGCCACATAGCCTTGCCATAGATATTGATTGGTCAGCGCACCATCGCCTTCGCCAGATAACCACGGCAAGACAAAGGTGCGCGCGTAGAACAACGCGCCGAAAAATGCCGCAAAGAACATTACTTCCGAAAAAATAAACCACATCATACCCATGCGGAACGAGGTATCGACTTGCTCGTTGTATTTGCCTTGTAGTGATTCAGAAATCACATCGCCAAACCAATACGCCAATATCACCAATATGGATAAAAGACCGGCAAAAAATAATCCCTGCCCCCACGAGGTGCCGTTAAACCAGTTAGCAACGCCAACCATCATGGCGAACATGCCTATTGAACCCAAAAAAGGCCAACGGCTATGGTGTGGAATAAAGTAATTGTCTGAATTATGTGCGTGGGTGGTGGCCATGAGTTCCCCGTGTCTCTAAGTTATGGTGCGACTAATGCAGCAGTAGCTACAATCGGTGATTTGATTTTTGCGGTGGCAGCATCATTAATAAAAAAAGTATATGACAACGTAAGTGTTTTTATTTCTTTTGGTAAATCGGCGCTAACAATAAAGCGCACTGGCATTACTTTTGTTTCCCCGGCTTGCAAGGCTTGTTCGGTAAAACAAAAACATTCGGTTTTGTTAAAAAAACTAGAAAACTGATTCGGCGCAATTGATGGTGCAGCATTACCAACGATTGGATAATCAGCAATATTTTTTGCGGTATAACTGGCGTCATACAGTTTGCCGGGAACAACCGTTAAGCGGCTCTGATTTGGTGCAAATTGCCAAGGCATCTTGGAGTTCACTGTACCGTCAAAAAATACTTGCACTGTGCGCTGCTCATCAATTACCGAAGCTTTCAGTGAGGACTCGGTACTGACTTTATTATCAATCTTGGTGCCAAACACTTTTTCACAGGCAATGTTGTACATCGGCACCATGGCAAACGCAAAGCCAAACGATGCAATGGCAAGCCAAAGCATTTTTTTGGTTGTGTATGTATTTTGCGAGCTCATCAGTTAATCGCCCAAATTAATGGGTGATGTCTCCGTGTGCTAAATCACCGTCTTTAATGACAGGCGGAGTTTCAAAGGTATGGTGCGGCGCTGGCGAAGGTACAGTCCATTCCAAACCAACGGCACTTGGCCATGCGCGGGCATTGGCTTTCACACCACCTCGAATACAGCTCACCACAATATACACAAACAGCAGTTGGCTTAAGCCGAAACCAAACCCACCAATCGACGACCACATATTGAAATCGGCAAAAGCTGGGTTGTAATCTGGCACACGGCGTTGCATACCAGCTAAACCGAGGAAATGCTGCGGGAAGAACAACAGATTGACGAATATCGTGCTCAACCAGAAATGCCATTTGCCCAAGGTTTCGTTGTACATATGGCCAGTCCATTTCGGCAACCAATAATAGGCGGCGGCCATAATTGCGAAGATAGCGCCGGTTACTAACACGTAATGGAAATGCGCAACCACGAAGTAGGTATCGTGGTATTGGAAATCAGCCGGCACAATCGCCAACATCAAGCCAGAAAAACCACCAATGGTGAACATGATGACAAAACCCAGCGCAAACAGCATCGGTGTTTCAAAACTGATGGAGCCGCGCCATAGTGTGGTGGCCCAGTTGAACACTTTCACGCCGGTTGGAATAGCAATTAGCATGGTGGCAAACATAAAATACAATTCGCCGCCCAACGGCATGCCAACTGTGAACATATGGTGCGCCCACACAATGAAGCTCAAGAACGCAATTGACGCGGTGGCATATACCATCGCCTGATAACCAAACAATGGCTTACGGGCAAAGGTTGGAATGATTTCCGAAACAATACCAAAGGCTGGCAAAATCATGATGTACACTTCTGGGTGTCCGAAGAACCAGAAAATATGCTGGAACATCACGGGATCACCACCACCGGCGGCATTGAAGAAGCTGGTACCAAAGAATTTATCGGTTAGCAGCATGGTTACTGCGCCAGCTAAAACCGGCATCACCGCAATTAGCAAGAAGGCAGTAATAAGCCATGTCCAGACGAAAATTGGCATTTTCAACAAATCAATGCCCGGCGCGCGCATATTCAGCACAGTAGCAATAATATTAATGGCGCCCATGATTGAGCTGATACCCATCATGTGAATAGCAAAAATGGTGAACGCTGTGCTGGTGCCGCTTTGCAAGGAAAGTGGAGGGTAAAGTGTCCAGCCACCAGCCGGGCCGCCAGAACCAATACCAAAACCTTGTAGGATTAATGGCGTTAATAACACCGTGAATGCGAACGGCATAATCCAGAACGACCAGTTATTCATACGTGGCAAGGCCATATCCGGCGCACCAATCATCAGTGGAATCATCCAATTGGCTAAGCCTACAAAAGCTGGCATAACTGCACCGAAGATCATCACCAAGGCGTGCGTGGTAGTCATCTGGTTGAAAAATTCCGGAGATACCAACTGCAAGCCCGGCTGGAATAATTCAGCACGAATCACCATTGCCATCGCGCCGCCAATGAAAAACATCAGCAAGGCGAAAAGTAAATACAGCGTGCCAATATCTTTGTGATTGGTCGAGTAGAACCAACGCGCGAAGAAACTTTGTTTATGATCGGCCATGATTGTCTCTTAAATATAATTAATGTATGAATGCATCAGGCCGCAGGTGCGGCTTCAGGTGTGGTGGCAGGCGCCGTAACAGCCGCTGGTGCAGTTTCTACTGCTGGCGCAATATCAAGCACAGGCTCAACAACCGGCACCGGTTTTTTCGAGGCAAGCCACGCTTGGTACTCCGCTTTAGGTAATACTTTCACCACAATTGGCATAAAGCCATGATCTTTGCCGCACAATTCAGCGCACACGCCACGATAGGTGCCCGGCTTTGAAACTTTCGTCCACGCATCGTTGATGACGCCAGGAATTGCATCTTGCTTCCAGCCTAAAGCCGGAACCCACCAAGCGTGAATCACATCATCGGCGGTAATCACGAAACGAATGCGGGTATCGGCTGGAATAACTAACGGATTATCAACATCGCGCAAATATGTTTTGTGCGCAGCAACCTCTACTTGAGAGCTGTTTTTGTTTTGACGTAATTCATCCGATTTACGATCTAAGCGCGAGGTAAAATCAACGCCTTCGCCAACATATTCATAGCGCCAAAGCCATTGGTAGCCTGTTACTTTGATGACCATTTCGTCTTTCTCAGCGCCGTGATCGGCACTGTATTGTGCTATCACCATTTTGGTGGCCGGCCAGGCTGAGGCAATCAAAATCAAAATGGGAATAATGGTCCAGATTAATTCCAGCTTGGTGCTGTGCGTGAAATCGACATCGGGTTTAGCGCCTTTGGAATGCCGGAATTTGATCATGGCATAAGCCATTGCGCCAAATACCAAAATGCCAATGACGATGCATACCCAAAGCATAATCATGTGCGAATGGTAGGCATTTGCTGCGGTGCTGGTAACGCCGGGAGTCATATTTAATTGCCAGCGAACCGGCTCAGCAGGCTCTGCTTGTGCAAAAGCGGCGCACGATGCCATAAGTCCTAAGGATGTAATCGCAGCTTGCGTAATTCGAGGAAATTTCATTATCCAGTCTCAGTTTTTTCTCAACATGTAATTTTACCGCTTTAGCCACACCTTGGGCAAGCCTTAAGATGTGAAAATATAAAGCCATTAGGGGGTTACGCTTTTAACGAAAGCCCACTATAGTGGCATTCTTCAACTCCTTCGGACTCTGCCGTGACTCACATCATCAGCCCTGAACTGCCTACACACCGTGCGGAATTGATGCAACGCATTACTGCAAATACCCTGCGTGATGAAAGCGAGCATGTTGCCGAACTGCTACAAAGCGCGCCACTACAGGCTGCTGCAAGCGAGTCGGCCCAAATGCAAGCGATTGGTTTGGTAGAGCGCACCCGCCTGCGCGCCTCGGATCCAGCAATGGTGGAAGCCTTCATGCGCGAATATGACTTAAGCTCCGAGGAAGGCGTGTTGCTGATGTGCGTAGCCGAAGCCTTACTGCGTATTCCCGACCAAGGCACGGCCGATAAGCTGATTCGCGATAAGTTAGGCGATGCCGATTGGGATTCCCATGTCGGGAAATCCACTTCATTATTAGTGAATGCCTCCACATGGGGCTTAATGCTCACCGGCCGCTTAGTAAACTTAGCGGGTGAAACCGAACGCAACACCGGTGGCGCGTTCAAACGCCTTATTGGGCGCATGGGCGAGCCCGCAATCCGTTTGGCGGTTCGGCAAGCCATGCGCATTATGGGCCATCAATTTGTGATGGGCCGAAGCATTGAGGAAGCCCTGCAGCGCTCGCGCTCCGGAGAAAACGCGGCGTACCGCTACAGTTTCGACATGCTGGGCGAAGGCGCACTGACCCAAAAAGATGCCAACCGCTACCAACAAGCGTATCGCGATGCGATTAAAGCCATCGGCGCTGG
>JAYTOD010000019.1:0-4089 GCA_043747995.1 Arenimonas sp. | reverse complement strand
TTTTCCGATGGTAGTTTTGTGTTTATTCCGAAAGGCGTGCGTAGCCCAATGGAGCTTTCCACGTACTTCCGCATAAACGCCATCAATACTGGGCAGTTCGAGCGCACACTCATCATCTGCGAAGACAATGCCTATGTATCCTATTTAGAAGGCTGCACCGCACCGATGCGCGATGAAAACCAATTGCACGCAGCTGTGGTTGAGTTGGTGTGTTTGGATCGCGCAGAAATTAAATATTCCACGGTGCAAAACTGGTACCCAGGTGATGAAAATGGCGTTGGCGGCATTTATAACTTTGTCACTAAACGTGGTGAATGCCGGGGCTTTAAAAGTAAAATTTCTTGGACGCAAGTTGAAACCGGCTCCGCAATCACTTGGAAATACCCAAGTTGCGTACTGCTCGGCGATGAATCGGTGGGCGAGTTTTATTCGGTAGCCCTAACCCACCACTACCAACAAGCCGATACCGGCACCAAGATGATTCACATTGGCCGCGACACCAAAAGCAAGATTATCGCCAAAGGTATAAGTGCTGGGCGTGGCCAAAATACTTACCGAGGCTTGGTGAAAATTGAAGCCGGCGCTGATAGCGCACGCAACTATACGCAATGCGATTCACTGTTGATTGGCAAACGCTGCGGCGCGCATACGTTCCCATACATCGAAGTGAAAAACCCAAGCGCTGTTTTAGAGCATGAAGCCACCACCTCAAAAATTTCTGACGACCAATTATTTTATTGCCGTGCACGCGGTATTAACCAAGAAGACGCCGTGTCACTAATTGTTGATGGCTTTTGCAAGCAAGTGTTTAAAGAATTACCAATGGAGTTTGCCGTAGAAGCGAAAAAACTATTGGAAGTCAGCCTCGAAGGCGCGGTCGGTTAAATTTAAATGATTAAGAGAATTTTTTATGTTAGAGATTAAAAATTTACATGCTAATGTATTTGGCAAAGAAATACTGAAAGGCTTCAACCTGACGCTTGAAGCGGGCAAAGTGCATGCCATCATGGGCCCGAATGGCGCTGGCAAATCCACCCTTGGCTATGTTTTATCGGGCCGCGAAGGCTATGAAATAAGCTCTGGACAAGTACTGTTCAACGGCCAAGACATTGCTGAATTAACCCCAGAACAACGCGCTGCACTGGGCATTTTTCTTGCCTTCCAATATCCGGTTGAAATCCCTGGCGTGAACAACACCTACTTCCTGCGTGCAGCACTCAATGCGCAACGCAAAGCGCGCGGCGAGCCAGAAATGGACTCCATGGCATTTCTAAAATTGGTACGCCAGAAATTATCGGTCTTGCATCTTAAAGACGAGCTACTACATCGCGCCGTTAACACGGGTTTTTCTGGTGGTGAAAAAAAGCGTAACGAAATATTTCAGCTAGCCTTGCTTGAGCCAAAACTCGCCATCTTGGATGAAACCGATTCCGGGCTCGATATTGATGCGCTAAAAGCGGTGGCTGCGGGTGTGAACCATATGCGAAGCCCAGAGCGCGCTTTTTTGATCATCACTCACTACCAACGTTTGCTGGATTACATTAAACCCGATGTGGTACATGTGATGAGCGAGGGTCGAATTGTTGCCAGTGGTGGCCCAGAATTGGCACTACAACTTGAGCGCGAAGGCTATGCCAGCATTGCAGAGAGTGCGCGCTGAAATGTCCAACTTTCTTGACAGCCAGGCGCAGCAGTTAACACAACACGCAAACCCGCAGCTTCAGACTTGGCGTGAAAATGCTTTAGCGCAGGCGATGCGTGTTGGCTTTCCACATAATAAGCTGGAGCGCTGGAAATATGCGCCCTTACGTGCATTGGCTAGCAAATCCTATGCCGCCGAAAACAGTGCCAGCGAAGCTATTGATGCAAATCAATTACCGCCTACACCGCGTATTGTGTTCGTGAATGGCCGCTTGAATGCGGTGCATACCGACACCAGCGCACTTCAGGGCGTGCAAGTGCGTAGCCTAGCTGATATTTTGCAAAGTAATGATGAGCGCTCCTACAGTTTTTTAGGACGAAAATTTCCAGATTTAGATGCGCCTTTTGCTTCGCTGAACACCGCACTGGCAGAACATGGTGTGTTGATTGCAGTGGCTGAACATAACACTGTTGAAACAGCACTGCACATTGTTTTCATCAGCAATAATCAAACACCGAGTGGCCAATATTTACGGCATCTGATTGAATGCCGTGAATATAGCCAATTTCAAATAATTGAGCATCACTACAGCCTTGGCGAGAATATCGGCATGGGCAATCAATTGATGCATATTCATCTGAAACCACATGCTCAACTCACGCATGTGCGTATTCAGCGCTGTGCTCATCAAGCCATACAATTTTCACGCAACGATGTCATACTTGCAGGACATACCAGCTATAAGCGGCTTGATATTGAAACTGGCGCGCATTTCTCGCGTCATGAATTAAACATAGATTTACAAGGCGAGCATGCCCAAGCTAGTGCTGGCGGTGTGCTGTGGGGTACTGGTAATAGTACTTTGGATACCCGATTAGTAGTTCGCCACCAAGCACCAAACACCGAATGTCAACTGGTTTGGCGCGGCTTAGCAGATGACAAAGCCCGTGTTAATTTTTACGGTGGGATAACTATCGAGAAAGGTGCGGATGGTGCCAATGCCGCCTTATCTAATAAGAATTTACTGCTCAGCAAACAAGCACAAATCAATACCCAACCGGCACTTGAAATTTATGCCGATGAAGTCAAAGCTGCACATGGTGCAACTGTTGGACAGCTCGATAGCGCCGCATTGTTTTATCTGCGTAGCCGTGGTGTGCCCAAAGAGCAAGCGGAAAAGCTGCTGAGCCAAGCATTTTATGCAGAGGCCTTAGAAAGTATTCGTGATGACTCCTTGGTGTTACAACTATTGCCCTATCTGCCGCAAATTCTGCAGCGCGAACAGGAAGATTTCGTATGAGCCACAGCATTGATTGGGCGCAAGTGCGCAATGATTTCCCGATCTTGGCGCGTTCCGTACATGGCAAACCCTTAGTGTATTTGGATTCGGCTAATACCGCGCAAAAACCCAATGCGGTGATTGATGCAACTGATAATTTTTATAGGCAACATAATGCCAATGTCTCACGTGCAGTGCATCAGCTTGGCGCGGAAGCAACCGAAGCTTATGAGGGGGCACGCAAAAAAATCGCATCTTTCTTTAACATTCATCCAAATGACTTAGTACTAACCTCTGGCACTACACAGTCCATCAACCTAGTCGCTTATGCCTATGCGTTGCCGCTTTTGCAGAAAGACGATGTGATTTTAGTCAGCCGTATGGAACACCACGCCAATATGGTGCCTTGGCAGCTAATTGCCGAACGCACCGGCGCGCACATTGTGCCCGTTGAAATTAGCGCGCACGGAGAGCTGGATTTAGTCGCACTCAAAGCACAACTAAAAGCGCCAGTCAAAATACTGGCCATAACGCATGTCTCGAATGTATTGGGCACAGTTAATCCGATTGCACAAATCTGCGAATGGGCCCGCAAAGCCGGCGTTGCCACGGTAATTGATGGCTCACAAGCCGCGCCGCATATGCCGGTGGATATCCCAAGCTTAGGCTGCGATTTCTACGCTTTTACTGGGCATAAAATGTGCGGGCCGACTGGCACTGGCGGACTATGGGCTAAACGCGAGCATCTGCAATCCATGCCACCGTTTTTCGGTGGTGGCGAAATGATTCGCGAAGTACGTTTTGAAAAAACTACCTTTAATGACCCGCCGCATAAATTCGAAGCCGGCACACCCAATATTGCCGGGTTCGTTGGGCTTGGTGCGGCTATTGATTACTTAAGTGCTTTGGGCATGCCAGCCATTGCCGAACGCGAACAAACTTTATTGGCATATGCTACGCAGCAGCTACAAACAGTCAGCGGCCTGCGTATCATTGGTGAAGCTGCGCACAAAGCCGCTGTTATTTCCTTTTTAATTGATGGCACGCATGCGCATGATTTAGCAACTCTGCTCGACTTTGAAGGCATTGCCGTGCGCTCAGGCCACCATTGCGCGCACCCATTGATGCAATTTTTTGGTGTGCCAGCAACGTGCCGCGCCTCGTTTGC
>JAYTOD010000018.1:0-2522 GCA_043747995.1 Arenimonas sp. | reverse complement strand
CTCAGCTTAGCCACCGCCAATTCTTTCTCAACCACCGTTTCGGTGTTCACCGCTTGTTCGCCGCGGCGGAATTCGGCAATGCGGCGAGTGATGGCTCGAGTCACGGTTTCGGCATTCTGCAAGTTGGTGCCTTCATCGGGAAACAGATAGTCCAACACAGCAATGCCTTCCGGTTCGCAAACCAGTTTTACGCTGAGCGCACCTTCGTTTTCTGTAGCTTCAGCAATAACGTGGTTTGTGCGATCTATACCAAGATTGGTGACCATTTTCTTCCAAAGAGAAGGAGGATTGTTATCTAGGTCTACTGGCTTAACCCGAGCGCGAAAACGCATACCTTCGTTGTTGATTTTGATGTTTTCGCTGGTTGGTAATTCTTGCAAGCTAGCTTCAATCATTGGCAATGCAATGGCAGCCTCGAACGGGATTTCGATTTGGCGTGTGTGACGGCTACGCAGTTTGTCGGCATCAATGCTGCCAGCAAAACGCTCAACACGCTGCACGTGCGAAGCGGCGGCAATAAGCAGCAATACTAAGGCGACCATTAATAGGAAATTGAATAGATCTTGAATGCGGTCTAAGCCGAGTGCGCTGGTAAAAACCTGCACCACAATAAATACCGCAAACCAAGTCAGTACGATGCGGCCGAAAAAAAAGATATAGGTTTTCATAGGTATTTGGCTTGTGGTGGTGTTCATGTAGCCAGTGTAGCAAGCCTGCTTTCGCTGTCATCTGCTTTGCGATGAAACAGGGAATACGCCGATGGAATGGGGTTTATTTGCTTGAAACGTATTTCTCGCGGCGAATGTGTTGGATAGATAAACCAAATTCTTTCAGGGCTTCAAACGTGGTATCGACCATATTCGGGTTGCCACACAAATAAGCAATATCGTGTGCGCCGTTTGGGTTTAATGCGGCCAGTTGGTTTTGCACGTAACCGGTTCGCGCATCGGCACTGGCATTTGCCGGCATTTCCCGGGAAAAACAGGGCATAAAGGTGAAGTTTCGGTTATCTTCGGCGAATTTGTAAAAATCTTCGCGATAAATCAGATCTTCTTCGGTGCGCGAGCCAAACAGTAAAACCACCTGCACATCGCGCTCACCCATCAGTTCTTTCAGTTGTGGCAGCATGGCGCGGTAAGGCGTTACACCGGTGCCAGTGCCAATCAGGATATAGCGTTGATTTTGGTCTTTATCATTCAGGCAAAAGCGCCCGTATGGGCCACTGCATTGAATTTGTTGGCCTTCATCGAGTGCTGTGAATAAGGCCGTAGCCGCTCCGCCGGGCACATAACTGACCGCAATTTCCACCGTGTCGTTGATGCCAAAGCTATGGTCATGCTGGGTTGCTAGTGAATAGCTGCGTTTGGTGGCGGTGCCATCAGGGTAGTTAAAATGCACTTGAATGAATTGCCCGGCAATAAAATCCAGCGCTTGCGCGTCGTCACGGACGAATTCTAAATGCCGCACACTCGGCGCCAACATTCGGCTGCCCACTAATTTAAGCGGAAAATGATCTGCCACAAAACATCCTTCAATAAAATTTAATCGTTTAGCTTGAGGCCCAAGCCCGATATACTAAACGTTCTGAATAAAAACCGCTAAGTCGGAATTGCAATGACCCAGCCTGCGCTACACGTTGAATCTTTACACAAAACCTATGATAACGGAGTGACGGCCTTAAAGGGCGTGTCCTTGGATGTGATGCCGGGCGATTTTTTCGCTTTATTAGGCCCGAATGGTGCCGGAAAATCGACTTTAATCGGAGTGGTAAGCTCATTAGTGAACCCTAGCTCGGGTTCGGTATCGGTGTTTGGTGTTGATTTAATCGCTAATCGCTCAGAAGCCATGCGCATGATTGGTTTGGTGCCGCAGGAAATCAATTTCAATATGTTTGAAAAGCCGATTGATGTCCTCACTAACTATGCAGGATTTTATGGCGTGCCTCGCGCAGAAGCATTATTACGCGCTGAAAAGCAGTTGAAAGCGGCGCAGTTGTGGGAAAAGGCACATATGATGAGCCGCACCTTATCGGGCGGCATGAAGCGCCGTTTGATGATTGCCCGCGCCATGATGACCGAACCAAAACTACTGATTCTGGACGAACCAACCGCCGGTGTGGATATTGAAATACGCCGCGGCATGTGGAAAACCTTGCAGGAAGTGAACGCAGCTGGCACTACGGTTATTCTTACCACGCATTACTTGGAAGAGGCCGAAAGCCTATGCCGCAATTTGGCGATTATTGATAAAGGCCTGATTATTGAGCGCGGCCCAATGAAAGCCTTATTAGCCAAATTAGATGTGGAAGGCTTTGTGCTCGATATCGATGGCGAATTGCCAAGCCAATTGCCAACAATCGCCAAGGTTGAGATTAGTACTCCAGACAGCCACACATTAATTATTGAAAAACCCCGCGATCTGCCTTTGAACGATCTGTTTGATGCCTTAGCTAGCGCTGGAATAAAGGTTCGCTCCATGCGTAACCAAACCAATCGCTTGGAAGAATTATTCGTGCGTTTAAC
>JAYTOD010000017.1:0-9023 GCA_043747995.1 Arenimonas sp. | reverse complement strand
CCGAATACTAAGTCAACATAGGGCGCGCGTTTCAAAATCGCTTCGCCTTCCTGCGAAGCTACGCAACCACCCACGCCGATTACTAGCTTCGGATTTTTTGCTTTCAAGTCACGCCAACGGCCAAGCTGAGAAAACACTTTCTCTTGGGCTTTTTCGCGAATGGAGCAGGTGTTAATTAAAATCACATCAGCATCAAACTCATTCTGTGTGAGTTCCAGGCCATGTTCAGCGGCTAATACGTCAGCCATTTTGTCCGAGTCATACTCGTTCATCTGGCAGCCGTGAGTTTTAATGAAAAGCTTTCCGGTGGGTGCTTTCCCGGTCATGGCGCTTAATCCGGTCGGGAGGAGTGTGTATTGTAACAAGGATTCTTGGAAAGCTGGAAAAATTGGGCATAATAGCTTTTCAATGCTCTACAACTTCTTGGGGTTTAAATGAATCAATCGAAACGTGTTTGTGTGATTGGCGCAGGGCCTAGTGGCTTGGCGGCAGCTAAAAATTGCGTACAAGCGGGTTTGCAGGTAGTAGTGTTCGAGAAAAACGACAAAGTCGGTGGCAATTGGGTGTTCAATTCAAGCACTGGGCATTCCAGTGTGTATGAAAATACCCATATCATCAGCTCCAAGGCGCTCTCGGAATACGAAGATTTCCCCATGCCGGAAGAGTATCCGGATTACCCAAGCCATCTGCAACTACAAACGTATTTTGAAGCATATGCCAAACATTCCGGGGCTTATACGCATATCCGCTTTAAGCATGTTGTGAATAAAGCCGCACGCACACTTGATGGATTATGGCAGATTGAATATTTGGATTCGCAAGGTGAAAGCCATAGTGAAATTTTCGATGTGTTGATGGTGGCTAATGGCCATCATTGGCATCCAAAGCATCCGGAATATCCAGGAACATTCACCGGCACGTATATGCACTCGCATGATTTCAAAGGCATCGACGACAGCTGGCGTGATCAATCGGTATTAGTGATTGGGGCGGGAAATTCGGCTTGCGATATTGCGGTTGAATCGGCGCGGCTCGCAAAGCATGTGTCGTTGTCAATGCGTAGCCCGCAATGGTTTGTGCCGAAGTTTATGTTTGGTGTGCCGTCAGATGTTACCGGTGCGCGCTTGAATATCTTGCCGCGTAAAGCCAAGCAATGGCTGATGACTGGCATGTTGCGGGTTATGCAAGGTTCTTATTCAAACTATGGCTTGCCGGTTAATAAAAAACCGGTACTCAGCCACCATCCCACCTTAAATTCAGACTTACTCGATTTCATCCGGCACGGCCGAATTACGCCAAAACCCGCAATCAAATGTTTTGATGGGGAATGGGTAGAATTTGTGGATGGCAGCAAACAGCGCTTTGATCGCATCTGTGCAGCAACAGGATTCTGGATTAGTTTTCCTTTTTTCGATAAAAATTTTATCGACTTTCAACATGTTGAAAAAGTACCGTTGTACCGAAAAATGCTACATGCCGATATCAATAATCTGTACTTCATCGGCTTGTTCCAACCCACCGGCTGTATCTGGCCCTTGGCCGATTACCAAGCGCTAATAGCTTGCGCCGAAATTGTTGGACGCTATCAACGCCCTGATAATTTGGATCAACTGATTCAGCACGAAATGCATAATCCGCATTATCGTTTTGATAGCGGCTCGCGGCATTCCACGCAAGTGGATTTCCATTTGATGCGTAATGAATTGAAAGCCGATCTCAAACAAATTGGTATTGATATTGGCAATCCGCCAATGGGCAAAGTAGCCCAGTATAAGAAAGCGTTTGTTTTGTAATCCTTGACCTGTTGATTTGCGTCAGTTTAAAGTGGTATTTAAGGTATAAACACAGGTTCTGTGCTAATTTTGAAGTCACATATTATATTTAAAGGTTTTTTGTGGGCTTCAGAATGTGCTTCATAGCCATGATTGCAGTTGTTAGTTCGCCGAGTGTTCTGGCGGCAACGGTGTATCGTTGTGTTGGTAATGACGGTGTGCCGATATTTTCTGAAACCAAGGTGCCTAGTGCTCAGTGCAAGCCGGTGGCTGAAACCAAATTATACGATCATGCCAAAACCTCGATAACCGCGCCGATTTTGCCTGCCGCGGAGGTGCCAAAAAATAAAAATACAGCACCGCAAATGCCAAGCGACAATGTATCAGCTAGCGCGAAAAATAACACGGGCGATGCTAAGTTTTTGCGCATGGGTTATTCAACCATCTACTCATGGGTAGATGGCGACGGTAATACACACTCCACCAACATAAAACCACGCGGAGTCGTCAATGTGCGAACTAAACGCATGGAATACCCTATTTTTTCAATTGCCAGCTGTTATGCCTGTGGTATGGCGGCGGGAGTGAATTTCGGCAATGTGAAACTGAATTTAAAGGCATTCACCAATGAAATTCGCCAGTCGGCGGAAAAATATAGTGTAGATGAAGCGATTGTTCGCGCCATTATTCATGCTGAATCAGCATATCGCCCGCACGTGGTTTCGCCGAAAAATGCCCAGGGCTTGATGCAGCTGATTCCGGCTACTGCTAAGCGCTTCGGTGTAAAAGATGCATTCGATCCGGCGCAGAATATTGATGGCGGCGTGCAATATTTGGCTTTTTTGCTAAAGCGCTATAACAATGACTTGAGTTTAACCGCCGCCGCTTACAATGCCGGTGAAGGTGCAGTTGCTCGCTTTAAAGGCATTCCGCCGTATAAAGAAACCAAGAATTATGTGGTTCGTGTCGGCCAATTAGCCGATCGTTACCGAAAAGCACTTAAATCCGGATAAAAGCGAGTGCTAGCCGTTGTTTAACAGGGGCTTAATCTATTACAATATGCCGTTGCGTTCAGTTTAATTGAACCAAGCCCCTTTCATTCACTGAAATTTGGAGAGCCGAGTGGCTAACCACGAAGTAAATACCGGCCGTCGCCGATTCTTGACTACCACCACTGCAGTGGTTGGTGCTATTGGTGCAGGCTTTGCTGCTGTACCGTTCATTACCTCATTCAAACCTTCTGCTCGTGCACAAACCGCTGGTGCACCTGTCATCGTTAATATCAGTAAGATTGATAACGAGCCAGGTATGCGCATCATTGAAATGTGGCGCGGTAAGCCGGTCTGGGTTTTTAAACGCACATCAGAACAGTTGGCTACTCTGAAATCATTAGACTCACGCCTACGTGACCCAAACTCCGACAATCCTGATCAAACGCCTGCATTTGCTAAAAGTGAAGCGCGCACGATTAAAGGCAAAGAAAATATCGCAGTGATAGTTGGAATCTGCACGCACTTAGGTTGTTCACCTGCATTTGTACCAGAAATGATGCCGCAAGCTTTTGATTCTGAATGGAAAGGTGGTTTTTATTGCCCATGCCATCAATCGCGTTTTGATTTGGCCGGACGCGTATTCCAGGGCGTGCCAGCGCCGTCTAATCTAGAAATTCCGCCATATCATTTCGAAAATGACACCACCATCGTCATTGGCGTTGCACCAGGAGCTGCTTAATGAACGTTGTTGAACGCACTGTTGCGAACGTAACCACCTGGTTTAACGACCGCACGCCAGGCTTAATCCCTGTCTATAAAAAGCACATGTCTGAGTACTATGCGCCGAAGAATTTTAATCTTTGGTACTACTTCGGTGCGCTGTCGTTATTGGTGTTGGTCAATCAAATTGTTACCGGCATTTTTCTAACCATGAACTACAAACCGAGTGCGGCTGAAGCATTTGCTTCAGTGGAATACATCATGCGTGATGTACAGGGTGGTTGGTTAATTCGTTATATGCATTCTACTGGCGCATCCTTATTTTTCGTAGTGATTTATCTGCATATGTTCCGAGCCATGATTTACGGCTCTTACCAAAAGCCACGTGAATTAGTGTGGATTCTTGGCATGCTTATTTTCCTTACTCTGATGGCAGAAGCATTCTTGGGCTACGTATTGCCATGGGGCCAAATGAGCTATTGGGGCGCGCAGGTCATCATCAATCTGTTTGGCGCAATTCCAGTGATTGGTCCGGAACTCACCGAATGGATTCGTGGCGATTATTTAGTCTCAGACGCCACCTTAAACCGTTTCTTCGCTCTGCACGTGATTGCCTTGCCGTTGGTTATACTGCTGTTGGTAGTCTTGCACTTAGGCGCTTTGCATGAAGTGGGCTCAAACAATCCAGAAGGCATTGATATTAAGAAAGTGAAAGATGAAACCGGTAAGCCAAAAGATGGCATACCTTTCCATCCTTACTACACCGTCAAAGATTTGTTTGGCGCGGGCTTCTTCTTAACCATTGCGGCGTTTATTTTATTCTTTGCACCAACTTTCGGTGGCTTGTTCCTAGAACACGATAACTTTGTACCAGCCAATGCGATGGTTACACCTTTGCACATTAAACCAGTTTGGTATTTCACCCCGTATTACGCGATGTTGCGCGCAGTGCCCGACAAACTCCTTGGTGTAATGACCATGGGCGGCGCGGTGTTGATTCTGTTTGGCTTGCCTTGGTTTGATCGCTGCAAAGTTAAATCTATCCGATACCGCCCAATGTTGCATAAAGTGTTGATGGTCTTGTTTGTGATTAGCTTTGTAACGCTGGCCTGGTTAGGCATGCAGGCTGGCAGTGCAACACAAACCTTAGTAGCGCGAATTTTGACGCTTTTCTACTTTGGATTCTTTTTAACCATGCCAATTTGGTCAACTATGGGCCAAACCAAAGAAGTTCCTGCACGGGTGCCTGATCATGAATAAGCCAGTACTTTTTTTTCGTAGTTTATTTGCTGCATCCATACTATTGGCAGGATCGGTGTTCGGCGCTGAAGGCGGAGCAGCGGTGGAATCCGCACATATCGATTTGACCGACAAAGCGTCTTTACAACGTGGCGCTGGCTTGTATATGAGTTATTGCTCAGCCTGCCATTCACTTAGCTACCAACGCTACTCGCGTATGGCTGAAGATTTAGGCTTAAGCCAAGAGCAAGTTGAAAAAAATCTGATGTACACCGATGCAAAATTCGGTGAGACGATGAATACGGGTATGAGCGCTGAAAACGGCACGGCATGGCTTGGTAAAGCGCCCCCCGATCTATCGGTGGTTGCTCGCACCAAAGCCGAAGGCGCAGATTGGGTATACAGCTATTTGAAATCGTTCTATGTTGACGAAAGTCGTCCAACAGGCTGGAACAATACCGTGTTTGCAGGCGCTTCAATGCCGCATGTGTTGTGGGAATTGCAAGGCAGCCAGCATGCCTTAACCGAAGCGAAACACAAAAATGCCAAAGGCGAATCTGAACCTTGCCATAAAGGCGAATATCAAGGCCAGTGCATTACTGGCTTTAGTATTCCTGAGCATAAAAAAGGCAGTTTAACAGCCGAAGAATACGACCAAGTGGCCCGTGATATTTCCGGTTTTCTGGCTTATGTGGGCGAGCCTTCTGCGGTAAAACGCGAGTCTTTAGGCGTCTGGGTGGTGCTATTTTTAGCTTTATTTACTCTCTTAGCCTATCTCTTGAAGTCTGAATATTGGCGCGATATCCATTAATTTGGGTTTAAGTGTAAGAAAAAAGGTCGCTAAGCGGCCTTTTTTCATGAAAAGCTTGCAAATCTTCACGAAATTAGCGATGTTAAAGTCTAATGGAAGTTTCCACCATCAAAATAATAAGGTAAGGGAATGGCTACAAGCCCACGTTCACGAAACACATTAACCTTGTATTCGGCTAAAAATTGTGTGGTATGCCATAAAGTCAGGTTGGTTATGGCAGCCAAAGGCATCGCCTACGACCTTATCCCGGTTGATACCGCCAATCCGCCTGAAGACTTATTGCTTTTGGCGCCGCATTATCATTCGGTACCCACATTGGTTGAGCGCGATAATGCCATTTATATCTCGAATGTAATCGCTGAATATTTAGATGAGCGTTACCCGCACCCGGCACTAATGCCGGCAGAACCTATTTTCCGCGCCATGCACCGTATTGCAGTGAGGCAAGTTGAACAAGATTGGGTGCCACAAGTGCAGTTGATTCAATCTGGTTCAAAACTCGCCGACCAAGCAAGAAAACGTTTGCGCGAACTGATTCTAGAATCGCTGCCTTTCTTCAAACAAAATAAATTCTTCTTCGGTAATGAAATGAGCGTCATTGATTGCGCAATAACACCGATAATTTGGCGGCTGCCTTGGTTGAGCATTAGTTTGCCGAAAGATGCAAAATGCGTGGAAGACTATGGCCTACGTATTTTTCGAAACCCGGCATTTACGCGCAGCATGACCAGTGAAGAAAAACAGCTTAGGGATGTATTAGCAATCAGTTAATGAATACCTTAAACACAATGAGCTCAAATCGCCCGTATTTATTGAGAGCGCTTTATGAGTGGATTAATGATAATAATTTAACGCCCTATATATTGGCGGATGCAACCTATCCGGATGTAGTGGTGCCGAAGTCATCGATTAAAGACGGTAAAGTTGTGTTGAACATTGCGATGCGTGCAGTTGCGTCTTTGGAACTTGGCAATGAAGCAATTAGCTTTAGCGCGCGTTTTTCCGGCGTTAGCCAATCTTTATATATTCCCGTACAGGCGATTATTGCAATCTATGCGCAGGAAACTGGGCAAGGCATGATGCTGCCTCCTGATGAAGTGCCTGTCGATGACCAGCCGCATTCTGAATCTTTGGAGCAACATGAGCACGATTCTGGCCAAGAATATCAGCCAGATGATTTACCAAAGCCGCCTTGCCCGCCCAATCCACCTAGCCCAGGTAAGGGTGGGCATCTGCGTATTGTTAAGTAAATCCCCAGCGCGATGTGCTTTCCCCCTTTCATGAAAGGGGGATTTAGGGGGATCGTTGCAATGGTTCAGTCCAGCCAATGGCTTTTAAACCTAGCAAAGTAATGGTGGCGTTGTAGCGATCTTCATCACCATGTGAATATTCATAGCTGTACACACGCCGCCATGCTAGACGCCCACGCTCATCGCGCTTCAAGGATAAACTTACTTGATGCACGCTTTGATCAAGCCACTGCACATTGGCCTTCTCACATAATTTTTTGCCCAGCATATTGGCTTTTTCGGCAGCAGCACGGCTAGCCGACCAAAACAATACGAGTGGAAACGCGAACAGGAAAAACCATAAGGCGCTGATCATTTAGCCAACCGCATCGAAAAGTCTATGGCATGAATATGCTTGGTAATGGCACCCACCGAGACAAAATCAACGCCAGTTGCCGCAATCACCGCTAAACGTTCAAGCGTCACGTTGCCAGATACCTCAAGCGGTTTTCGACCATTGGCGAAACTAACTGCTTCGCGCATATCGGCATCGTTAAAATCGTCAATCAGTATTCGCGTGCAATCGGTGGCTAGCGCTTGTTGCAGCTCTTCCAGATTTTCTACTTCAACAATAATGGGTATTATTGGAAACAGCTGGCGAGCTTTACGCACCGCATTAGCAATTGAACCTTCAGCGTGGATATGGTTTTCTTTTAACATCACCGCATCGAACAAACCCATGCGATGATTGACGCCACCCCCCACACGCACCGCATATTTCTGTGCTTGACGCAGGCCAGGCAAGGTTTTGCGGGTGTCGAGTACGCGGGTTTTTGTGCCTTTAAGCGCAAGCGCAAACTGCGCGGTTTGTGTGGCGGTAGCCGAGAGTGTCTGTAGAAAATTCAGCGCACTACGCTCAGCACTCACTAAAGCGCGTGCACGGCCTTTAAAGCGCACAATCACAGTGTTCACAACAACATATTGGCCTTCATCCACAAGCCAGTCAATTTCAATGTGTGGGTCAAGTTGCTTGAAGCATGCATCGAACCACGGCCGGCCACAAATCACTGCGGCTTCTTTAGCGAGAATATAGCCATGCTCTATATCATCTTCCAACAATTGCGCGGTAACGTCGCCGCTTTGCAGATCTTCCTGCAAACTACGTGCCACATCCTGTGCTATGCATTGGGCATTGGGTGTGCTGAAACTAGGCATATTTATGCGCTTAAATCAGGTATCTGTACGCTGGCAATGGCTTCTTCGGCAAGTAGTACGGGAATGCCATCATCGACGCGGTAAATCAGTTTATGGTCTTGGGTAATCAGCGCTTCTTGCACTGGCTGGTTTAATTTCTGGCCATCGAGTTGGCTAATATGTCCAGCCGCAATCTGTTCGTTCAGTTGTGCTAAACCTGCCTTGCTGAGCAGGCTAATACTTTGTTTGCTGGAGGGGCAACACAGGATATCAAGCAATTTTTTGTCCATAACCATAGAGTTTTTAATGATATGCGCATAGAATACGCCTTTACATAGGGTCTGCGCTATGGCTAAGTCAAATTCTGTTCTGGTTGGTGTGGTGATGGGCTCGCGCAGCGATTGGGAAACCATGCAGTATGCTGTCGAACACCTCGAAAATTTTTCTATTGCACATGAAGTGCAAGTAGTATCAGCGCATCGCACGCCCGACTTATTATTTTCTTACGCCGAACAAGCGCAAGCACGCGGCTTGCGGGTGATTATTGCCGGTGCTGGCGGCGCCGCGCATTTGCCTGGTATGTTGGCTGCGAAAACTGTTGTGCCTATCTTAGGCGTGCCGGTGCAGAGCAAAGCGCTAAGCGGTATGGATTCCTTATTATCGATTGCACAAATGCCGGCTGGCATACCTGTGGCCACTTTTGCTATTGGTGCAGCGGGCGCAGCCAATGCCGGATTGTTCGCGGCAGCCATGTTAGCGCATGAGTTCCCTGAGCTGGCCGAAAAACTGGCGGCGTTTCGCCAACAACAAACTCAAAATGTATTAGCAGCTGCGGATCCTAGGTTGCCATGACCACCGTTGGTATTTTAGGCGGCGGGCAATTGGCCCGGATGATGGCATTGTCTGGTGCGCCTTTAGGCTTGCGCTTTTTATTGCTCGATAATGTTTCGGATGCGTGTGCTGGGCAGTTTGCGCCAATGCTAGTGGGCGATTACCGCGATGAAAAAATTCTTGCGCAGTTTGCTGAAAAAGTAGATGTGGCAACCTTTGATTTCGAAAATGTACC
>JAYTOD010000016.1:0-1993 GCA_043747995.1 Arenimonas sp. | reverse complement strand
TTATCTGCCATGGCTAATGACCTCTGTGATTTTATACGGATTATTTCAAGTGCTCTGCGTGTATTTAATAATCACGAAAACCTTAAATAAATCTATGTTGATATGGGGTTCTGGAGGAGTGCTTTTTATTGCACTGAGTTTGTTATCTTCGAAGACTACTGGGCCAGTTGGTATCGCAGCCTCTCAGTCAATCGTATATGCCTTCATGCTAGTGTGGATGTTTTTATTGGTTCGCCAAGATGCCCGCCTTTATATAAAATTTGGTGCCTCTTTATTCCTGATGGTAACAATATTATTGGCGGGATTTGCAATGCTTATAACCCAAGACCTACATTTCGAGTTCAGTCACTTTCTACAAAGATTTTCAGTTTTTGCTTTGGTTTCAGTCTTGGTTGCATGGCATTTTAAAGCCCAATTACATGCCATTTTTTCTGGATTAAAAGCGCATGAATGATGCAAAGCAAACTACGCCACTTAAAATAATGTTATTGATTAAATCACTAAGCCAAGGTGGTGCCGAGCGTCAATGCTGTGTTTTGGCTGAGCAACTTGCTGGAGCCGGTCATTTAGTATGTGTTGTGGTTTATAACAACACAGATAGTTTTTATAAGTCTTTACTGCCTAATTCAGTATGTCTAGTTTCATTGAATTGTGGCCGGTGGAATATTCCTAGTCTGCTTTCTGGATTGTTGCGTCAGATTAGGATATTCAAGCCTGATGTCGTTTACGGATTCATGAGCCATTCAAATTTACTACTTTTGGTTTCAAGTATTTTTATCCAGGTCAAGCTTGTCTGTGGTGTTCGTGCTTCGAAATATGACATGAGCGCAGAGCCTATTCAGGCCCGAATCGGAGAGCGGCTGCATCGGTATGCACTGCGTTTCGCCGATTTAATTATTGCTAATTCAAATGCAGGGAAGCATGAGCTCGTTGATGTAGGGTTACCGTATGAAAAAATCACTGTTGTGGCTAATGGTATTGATACAGAAAGATTTCAGTTCAACCACAACACACGTAGTGAGATACGTAAAGCACTTGGATACACCGATAATGATCGAGTCATCGGTTTATTTGCACGATTACACCCAATGAAAGGTCACTCTGTACTATTGAAGGCATTTTCTAATATAAATGCTGAAAACAAAAGCTTTAAGTTGCTTTTGATCGGCAGTGGAAGTGATGTGCCGATTGAAGAACTTATTAGCGAAACAGTATTGCAAGAAAGTGTAAAGTTGCTGCAAGAGTGTAAGGATATTGAGAGATATTATTCTGCTATTGACTTATATTGCTCTGCCTCACTTTACGGCGAAGGTTTTCCTAATGCACTTTCTGAGGCGATGTCCGTTGGCTTGCCATGCATCGCTACCGATGTGGGAGATTCCGCGTTGATACTGTCGAATTATGGGCCGTTGATTGCAGCTGGAGATGTTCAGCAGTTAACCGATGCGATACGCAGTTGTGCGGCTGAGAGAATTGAAGCAGATGCCAAAGCAAGACGTCAGCATATCGTCCAGAATTTCGGTCTGACACGACTCGGTGAACGTACAATACTTGCTTTGCGACAGATGTCGGAGCGCTAGACTATGTGCGGAATCGTCGGTGGATGGACCTTGCAACGTTTCGAGCAGCTTTCCGAGCGCTTGCCCGTCATGACTAAATCGTTGACACATCGCGGCCCGGATGCAGAAGGACATTGGTTGGATTCGGAGACTGGCATTGCTTTCGGGCATAGGCGTTTGGCTATCATCGGCCTTGGCGCAGAAGGTGCGCAGCCAATGCATTCGGAATCGGGGCGCTATTGTCTGACGTACAATGGTGAAATCTACAACCATCTTGAGTTACGCAAAGAATTGGCCGCGCTGGGCAAAACGGCTTGGCGTGGACAATCCGATACCGAAACACTTTTAGCCTGTTTCGAGCAATTCGGCATCGAAGAAACTATCAAGCGTTGCGTGGGCATGTTTGCCATGGCAATCTGGGACAAGCAGACACG
>JAYTOD010000015.1:0-2570 GCA_043747995.1 Arenimonas sp. | reverse complement strand
AACAAAAAACCCCGCTTCTCAGCGGGGTTTCATATTGGTGGGCCCACTAGGATTTGAACCTAGGACCAAAGGATTATGAGTCCTCTGCTCTAACCGCTGAGCTATGGGCCCGTTGTGACTATTATCAATGAAGCCGTATAAATTTTAAAGTACAAATTGCTTATTGATTATCCGAGTCCAAGAACGAACGCATGATGTCGGCGCGCGAAGGGTGACGCAGCTTACGCAAGGCCTTGGCTTCAATCTGACGAATACGCTCACGGGTTACATCAAATTGCTTGCCAACTTCTTCCAAGGTATGGTCGGTGTTCATGTCGATGCCGAAACGCATACGCAATACTTTCGCTTCGCGCGGGGTTAAGCCGGCCAAAACGCCATTCACAGCTTCACGCAGACCAATATTAGTGGCGTTTTCCATCGGCGATTCGATGTTGCTATCTTCAATGAAATCACCTAAATGCGAATCTTCGTCGTCACCGATTGGAGTGGCTAAGGAAATTGGCTCTTTGGCGATTTTCATCACTTTGCGAATTTTATCTTCCGGCATTTCCATGGCCTTGGCCAATTCTTCCGGGGTTGCTTCACGGCCCATTTCCTGAAGCATCTGGCGCGAAATGCGATTGAGCTTATTGATGGTTTCAATCATATGCACCGGAATACGAATGGTGCGCGCTTGATCGGCAATGGAGCGAGTGATGGCTTGGCGAATCCACCAAGTAGCATAGGTGGAAAATTTATAGCCGCGCTTGTACTCAAACTTATCAACTGCTTTCATTAAACCAATATTGCCTTCCTGAATTAAGTCGAGGAACTGCAAACCGCGATTGGTGTATTTTTTCGCGATGGAAATGACCAAGCGCAAGTTGGCTTCCACCATTTCTTTCTTGGCTTGGCGAGCCATTTCTTCACCAAAACGCATTTCATCGTTAGCACGTTTGATTTCTTGCAAAGGCGCATACATTTCTTTTTCAATGGCCACCAAGTTTTCTTGCTGGGCAACAATGGCGTCTTTGTGCTCGCGCATACCCGACGACCACTTCTGCTTACGAGCAATGACGCTATCGGCCCATTTCAAATCGGTTTCACTACCTTTCCAGGCTTTCAAGAAATCTTTGCGTGGCATTTTTGCCGCATCAACGCTCAGTTTCAGAATGGCGGATTCTTGGCGGCGGATTTCAGCAATTACTTCACGCAAACGACCCAGCAAAGAATCGGTTTGCACTAAAGGAAATTTCAGGTGCAACACTTCCTCGGCGATGGCAACGCGGATTTTTTGGGTTTTATCATTACCCAAGCCATTCTTTTCGGCAGACTTGATAAACTTACCCAACAAATCGGCAAGCAATTCCATGCGCCGCGCAACTTCCAGTGGATCCGGACCGGTATCAACAACAGCCGTTTCGCCATCGGCGGCCTCATCTTCAACCACCACTTCTTCAATCACTGGCGGTAAGCCAGCATCGGCATCTTCCAAATCCAGAAAGCCAACCACTACTTCAGACAGTCGCTTGCGACCAGCCTTGTGCTCGCCGTAGTCAGCCAATATTTGCTGCGTAATCCAAGGAAAATTTGCCAAGCCAGTATGTAATTTACTTAAGCCCAACTCAATCCGCTTTGCAATAACAATTTCGCCTTCACGGGTTAGTAAATCAACAGAGCCCATTTCACGCATATACATGCGCACAGGATCCGTTGTACGTCCAGCTTCGTTTTCAAGTGACGATAAAACTGCAACAGCTTCCTCCGCCGCGACAGCATCAACACTACTACCGCCGGTGCGCCCCGACAACATTAATGTTTCAATATCTGGCGCAGCCTCATGCACAACGATACCCATATCGTTGATCATACTGATGATGTTTTCCAATTCATCGGGATCAATAAGATCTTCCGGCAAATGATCGTTCACATCTGCCAAGGTCAAGTACCCCTGATCCATGCCTTTGGCAATTAATTCTTCAATTTCCAATTTTACGTTGCGTACTGTGCTCATAAATACTCGATGGCCACGGTTAGGGGAACCCAATATTATAACAGGTTCCGATTATTTAAGTTTAACTCTACATTGGTTTATATCATTGATTTAGGTAGCATTTAAGTTTCAAGCCAGAATGTCGCTGGGCCATCATTGAGCAAACTAATTTGCATGTTGGCGCCGAATTGACCCGTTTCTACCTGCACATGTTTTTGCCTTACTGACCGCACTAAAGCTTCAAAGCCTTGCAATGCTTGTTTGGGCTTTGCTGCCGTTGTAAAACTTGGGCGCATACCAGAATCAGTATCTGCAGCCAAGGTGAACTGGCTAACCAACAACACCCCGCCCTGCACCGCTTGCACCGATAAATTCATTTTGCCATCTGCATCTTCAAACACTCGATAGCCCAGCAAGCGTTCCGCCATACGTTCAATCGAGGTCGCAGAGTCTTCAAATTGCACTGCCACAAAAACCAATAACCCCGGCCCAATAGCACCCACCTGCACGCCAGCCACTTCCACGTTTGCGTATTTCACGCGCTGAATTAAGGCAATCATGGAGGTTTTGAGCCAGTTTTAGTATTTGCGTGATAGTT
>JAYTOD010000014.1:0-10570 GCA_043747995.1 Arenimonas sp. | reverse complement strand
AAATCTGGACGTACCCAAACCGAATCGGCTGATCGAATACTGTTGCGAGCAAAGCAGTTGCAGCTAAACATTCTCTGGCATTTGGAAACTCATGTGCATGCCGATCATTTATCAGCAGGAGTGTATCTGCAACAGCATCTAGGCGGACAGTTGGTCATTGGTGCGAATATCGTTCAGGTGCAGCAGGTATTTGGAAAGTTATTCAATCTAGGCGATGAATTTCAACGCGATGGCAGCCAGTTTGACGGATTATTAATCGAAGGCGATACACTCGCTATCGGATCATTCACGTTACAAGCAATTCATACGCCAGGGCATACGCCAGCTTGTATGACGTATATCATTGAGGATAGCGAATGCATGCATGCGTTTGTTGGCGATACGCTGTTTATGCCGGATTACGGCACGGCACGTTGCGATTTCCCCGGTGGTAGCGCCGTAACGTTGTATGCTTCCATCCAGAAAGTGTTGAGTTTGCCCGATAACACCAAACTGTATATGTGCCACGATTACCCGCCCACTGGCCGTGCCGAACAGTATTTAACAAGTGTTAAAGCCGAGCGCGATGGTAATGTGCATGTGCATGCAGGCATCAGCCAACAGGTGTTCGTCAGCATGCGACAAGCGCGTGATGCAACTCTGTCGATGCCGGTCTTGTTATTGCCAGCCGTGCAAGTGAATATGCGCGCTGGGCATTTTCCGCAACCTGAAAGCAATGGCATTAGCTACTTGAAATTGCCGATTAACGGGTTGTAATCGCAGTTATTGATTACATGCCTTGTTGCAGACGCAGTAATTGTTGCTGCGCGGCTTGGCCAAGCTCGCCGCCAGATTGCGCAGCTGCTTGAAAATAGTTGATGGCTTGTTCGCGGTTATTCAATTTTAGATTGACTTCGCCAAGATGATACGCCGCAAATTGTGTGGGCAATAAATTCATGCTGGCTTTCAAATTATTTTCAGCTTGCGTCCAATTGGCCAGTTCTTTGTAGGCCATGCCGCGGTAAATATATGGCCTGAAAAATCCGCTATTGACGGCAACTGCTTTATCAAGCGGGGCAAGGCTTTCACGCATGAGTTTTTGTCGTTGTAATGCTATGCCTTTATACTCCCAAAATAGGTTCTCTTTAGGCTGAAGTGCAATGGCTTGTTCAACATTGCTTAGTGCTAGGCTGTAATTTTTGTTTTTGTTGGCCTCAGTAATCGCTTTTTGGTAAAGCACATAAGCGGGTTTGTCGCGCAGCAAACCAGCAATGGTTTTTTCATACTCCGCCTTAAGGCGCAAACCACCGCTAGGCATGCCCACTAAACGTGCTTTATTTGACGCAATGCGTTCTTTTGATGGCGGATGTGATGCGAAAAAAGCCGAAACGCTACTGCTTGGATTACTTTGTGATTGACTTAAAAATAATTCTTGAATTTCAACTGCAGCCAGTGGATCATAGCCCGCTTTTGCCATGAGTGCCAAACCGACATTATCGGCCTGTGTTTCGTAATCGCGGCTGTAATTTGCTTGAAAGCCTTGCGTTACTAAGCCTGTGCCTTGTTTGGCAAGATCTTGGAATTGCGGAATTTTTGCACCAATCGCTAGACCAGCCAATGCACCGAGAAGACTGGTGCCACTGCTTTTCTTTTGCATACGGGCACTATGGCGACGCGTAACATGACTAATTTCATGTGCTAATACCGCTGCGAGTTGTGCTTCATCGCGAAGTTCAACCAGTAAGCCACGGTTAATGGCAATTTTGCCGCCAGGCAAGGCCCAAGCATTCATGGAGCTATCGTTAATTACGACAAATTCATACGGCAAATTTGGCGATTCAGACGCTTTTGCCAAGCGTTGCCCCACTTTATTGACATAAACACTGAGGTTTTTATCAACCACATATTGCCCGCCTTGCGCTTGTTGATTCGGAATGTACTGCTTTGTTCCAGCGGCAATTTCCTGCTGCGTAACCGGTTTTTGCTCAGTTGCAAGGGCAAATGGCTGAAAAAAACTGGCGGCGCAAAACATAAGCGTGATTACTGCATGGCGTTGGATAACGGGTTGATTCATAAAAATCCTAGAGTATTTAGACACAGTTTACTGATTTGTCGCAAAGACTTGCAGTATTTATTGGGGGGATTATAGGCATTTATGTCGTTTTGATGTACTATTTTCAACACTATTCAAATATATTGAACGCATTTATGAGCATCAGCCAACACGCACCGTCATTTTACGCCGCAACTGCCAACCCACAGCCTGAGCGCGCCGTGTTGCAAGGCCGGCACGATGCCGATGTATGTATTATAGGCGCTGGATATACAGGGCTATCTTCTGCATTGCATTTGGCTGAGGCGGGCTATAAAGTTATTCTAGTTGAAGCGGCAAAAGTGGCTTGGGGCGCATCTGGCCGAAATGGTGGGCAAATCGTGCACAGTTATTCGCGCGATATTGATGTCATTGAAAAGTCTTATGGTCCGCAAGTGGCCGCGGCTATGGGCAATATGGCCTTTGAAGGTGCGCGGGTAATTCGTGAGCGTGTAGCAAAATACGCTATCAAGTGCGATTTGAAAGATGGTGGGATTTATGCCGCTAAAACTGAGAAAAAAGTAGCCGGATTGCATGAGCATAAAGAGCTGTGGGAAAAATACGATTCGCTTAAAATGCAAATTGTTGAAGGCTCAGATATTCAGCATTACGTTAAGACCGATCAATATAAAGCACTATTGATTGACCCAACCGGCGGGCATATTCAGCCACTGAATCTTGCTTTAGGTGAAGCAACGGCATTCGAATCCTTAGGCGGCGTTATTTTTGAGCAATCACCGGTCACTAAAATACAACGTGATGAAATTGCGGTGGTTAAAACTGCGCAGGGCGAGGTGCATGCCAAATTTGTGATTGTCGCCTGCAATGCCTATATAGGCGATTTGGAGCCCAAGCTTTCCGCTAAAGCCATGCCTTGTGGCACGCAGGTTATTGCCACTGCACCGTTGGCCAATTGGCAAGATGTTCTGCCCACTGACCATTGCGTAGAAGACACCAACTATCTGCTTGACTACTATCGCTTGTCGGCTGATAAGCGGCTTATTTTCGGTGGTGGCGTAGTATATGGAGCGAAAGACCCAGCCGATATTGATGCGCATATTCGCCCCAATTTGGAGCGCACTTTCCCTCAGCTTAAAGGTGTGAAGTTTGACTACGCCTGGACCGGTAATTTTCTACTAACTTTATCGCGCTTGCCACAAGTTGGGCGCTTGGAAAATAATATTTATTATGCGCAAGGCTGCTCTGGGCATGGTGTAACGTACACGCATATGATTGGACGTGTGTTGTCGGAAGCGATACGTGGGCAAACCGAACGCTATGATGTATTCGCAAAATTGCCGCATTATCCTTTCCCAGGCGGGCGCTTGTTCCGTGTACCATTCAGCGCAATTGGTGCATTGTGGTATGACATTCGCGATCGATTAGGCGTTTAACGATATAATCGCGGTAACGATTTATAGGATCTTGCGCATGCCGCCATTGTCGCGTTCTTGGTTTTTTTGGCTTTCGGTTGTCAACGTAATCTCTTGCATAGCAAGCATCATTCAAGGGCACAATTGGGCTATATGGCCGCTCATACTGTTTGCATTTTTTACGGCTGTTGGCGTGCATGATTTGCTGCAACGCAAATCGGCGATTAAACGCAATTACCCGATTCTTTCGCATGCACGATTTTTGATTGAATCAATTCGGCCTGAGCTACGCCAATACCTGTTTGAATCCGATACCGAAGAAGCGCCATTTTCTCGGCAACAGCGCTCTATAGTTTATCAGCGTGCCAAGCAAGAGCTAGACAAGCGGCCATTCGGCACACAAATTAATGTGTATGCCGATAATTATGAGTGGCTCAATCATTCGATTCAACCTGCGCCGGTTGCTACTGAGCCATTTCAGATTCGCGTAGGAGGAAAACATTGCACACAGCCATATGATGCGGCAGTGTTTAATATTTCTGCAATGAGTTTTGGCGCGCTGTCGGCCAATGCCATTCGCGCATTGAATTTGGGTGCAAAAAAAGGTGGTTTTTACCATGATACCGGCGAAGGCTCGGTGTCGCGTTATCACCTTGAGCATGCCGGTGATCTGGTTTGGAATATTGGTTCAGGATACTTCGGTTGCCGCAATGGCGATGGTAGTTTTAGCGAAGAAAATTTCCGCATCAATGCTACTCGTGAATCAGTTAAAATGATTGAAGTAAAATTGTCACAAGGCGCCAAGCCAGGGCAGGGTGGTATTTTGCCGGGGGCTAAAGTCAGCGCCGAAATTGCCGAAGCACGTGGCGTACCGATAGGACTAGATTGCTTATCGCCATCCAAGCATTCGGCATTTTCTACACCACTTGAACTGTTACAATTCGTGCAAAAACTGCGCGAGTTATCAGGCGGTAAGCCGGTTGGCTTTAAGCTTTGCATTGGCCATGTGTGGGAATGGTTTGCGATTGCCAAAGCTATGCAAGAAAGCCAGATTCTGCCGGATTTCATTGTGATTGATGGTGGCGAAGGCGGCACGGGCGCCGCACCATTAGAATTTTCTGATCATGTGGGCATGCCATTGCGTGAAGCCTTAATGTTGGTGCACCAAACCTTGGTCGGCTTGAATTTGCGCACTGAGATTAAACTTGGCGCCGCCGGAAAAATAATCAGTGGATTTGATATTGCTAGAACACTGGCAATTGGCGCTGATTGGTGCAATGCTGCGCGCGGCTTTATGTTTGCGGTCGGCTGCATTCAATCACAAACATGCCATACCGACCGCTGCCCAACCGGTGTTGCTACGCAAGATTCAAATCGTCAGAAAGGCTTAGATCCGATTGATAAATCGGAGCGTGTGTATCACTTTCAAAAAAATACCGTAAAGGCCTTAGCCGATTTATTAGCCGCCAGTGGCTTGCAGCATCCCGAGCAGTTAGGCCCAGAGCACATTATTCGGCGCGTCAGCGCGACATCGGTATTGTCATTATCCAAGCTTTATCCGCAGATTATGCCTGGTAGCTTATTGAGTGGCGAGTTTGATCACCCTAGCTTGCGCGAGTATTGGCATGATGCAAGCCCAGATTCTTTCACAGCACCAGCCTCGTTATTGAATGCACGCAGTAGTAAGTTGCTTTAGTTTACTTGCTTGAAAAGGCTGAATCCCATAAAATGTATATTCTCGGGCGGTTAGCTCAGCGGTAGAGCATTGCCTTCACACGGCAAGGGTCGGGGGTTCGAACCCCTCACCGCCCACCAATCAAATAGAATAAAAAAACCTCGCCAGCGCGAGGTTTTTTTATTTGTTAGCCTTTTTAATTGCTTTGTCCAAGCGCTTAAGCTCACGTAATTTCTCCATCACCAGTTTCTGCTGTTCCGGTGACATCTGCTCGAAACGCGCGGTATATTCCACCACTTTCGAATTATCCGTCTGATGCACGTTACCATCGCTTGAAACAATGGTGAATTTCTTCGGTTTCATGTTCTTAATTCCAGTTTTATCACCAGGCATTTTATTCGCGTTCCATGGTTTGGCCAAATTTCCACATCGAGCTTAATTGTTCGGCTTCAGCCAGTTCATCAGCGCTCATGGTTTTGGCAAGAATATCGCGAAGCTTGCTGGCCGGATAGTGGCCATTAATGATTGCTACGTTATACCAAGCGTACGCCAACACCACATCTTTTTTTACGCCTTCGCCCTTGTCATACATCTGTGCCAGTTCGAATTGTGCCGCCATTTGCCCTTGTTCAGCCGATTTAGTGAACCATTGTGCTGATTCTTTAATGTTTCTTGGAACACCATCAGCTTTTTTTAATTTCATACCTAAATCATATTGGCTATCTTTATCGCCTTGTTCTGCGCCTTTACGATACCAATACAATGCTTGTTGCTTATCTTCCTTAAGCCCTTGCCCTGACGCGTACATAAAACCTAAGGCACTTTGGGAATAGGCAATGCCTTGCTCAGCTGATTTTTGAAACCATTTAGCAGCGTTGCTGTAATCCCGTGTAACATCGCGACCGCGGTAATATTTAATGGCTAAAAACATCTGCGAATTTGCGTGTCCTTGTTCAGCGGCTTTGGTATACCAGTTAATGGCTTCTTTTGCATCACGTGCAGCTTTTTCACCGCTATCAAATAGAAGAGCTAGCTTATACTGGGATTCTAAATGCCCTTGCTCGCCGGCCTTCATATACCAATTCATTGCTTCAGGAACATTTTCAGGCACGCCCTTGCCAGCATAATGCAGTTGCCCAACTTGATACTGCGCTTCGGCATTGCCTTGCATAGCGCTTTCGGTGTACTGGCTTAAAAGTTTTTTATACAGCTTGTTAGCTTCAGACTGGTCTTTTTTAAGCCCAATGCCAAATTCATACATATAAGCAAGTTGTGCTTGCGCCGGCGCGTAATTCTTTTTAGCCAATGGCGTTAGTAGTTTATATGCACTTACATAATCTTGGTTTTTATAGGCTAGCAAGGCGGAATGAAAGTCTGAGTAGGGTTTGTTTTGTATTTGCGCTTGCAAAGGGTTTTGCAGTAGCAATAACAGCACCAATAGTGCCACATGTTTTTTTATGTTCATGTGCTTATTTTATTGAATACGTAAATTCTAGTGTAAATTTTCTGTTGTTCGGCAAAGCATAGATTTACTAACACTTAACTAATCTGCTCCTGCGCAAAACGCGCATCTAAGAAATCCATGGCATCTGCAGGCGTTAATTTTGTGGCACGCTCAAACGCATCAGCTGCTTCTTGTTCGTTGTCTTCATCCAATAGAAGCAACATTTGTGCGTGCTCAGCATGCACAATTGGCATGTCAGGTGCCAACTTTAGTGCTGTTTTCATATGTTCTTCGGCCAGTTTTCGTTTGGCACCATAGGTAAATCCACCCAATGTACTGCCCACTTTATTGATGATTTCGGCATGCCATAATGCGCTGGCTAATTGTGCTTCGGCATGTTTTGGATTTAATTTCAAACAAGTATCCAATGCGGTTTTCACTTTTCCCGCTAAACCCATTTTTAAGGCTTTGGCAATCGAAATGCCCTGACTATAGCGACCATAACCAAATGCCATGCGGTAATAACTATTGGCTTCTTTTGGCAAAATAGCAATGGCTTGTTCGGCTAATGCAGCGAGCTGCTCATAACGTTCTAATTGTTCGTCAGGTTTTTTAACTAAATAGGTGGTGTGAATGCCGAGTGCTTTCGCTGCCACACTGGTGCCAACAGCGCCTAAATTGCTGCCGAGTTCAAAAGCCTGCTGGAATTCGCCAGCATGAAATGCCACCCAGGCCGCTTGAAGCTGCTCGGCTAATTCTGCAGTGCTAAGCTTTGGCGCGTGTTTGCCAGCTGCTTTTAGTAAGCCTTCAGCACGTTTTTTATCTGGAAACGGTTCGCCATCACCAATATGCAGTACTTTCCAGGCCTTGGCGAGCTTTGCGCCAGAATAGTTAAAGTCTTTCTTATTGGCTGGGAAAGCTGCCCATACTGTTTTTTTAGTAGCCATTAGTGGTAATCCTTAAGAATGTTTTGCTTGTTGAATAGCAAAAGCAGCTAATTGCTCGGCACTAGCTTCTGCTTGATGTGTATTTTTCCATTCGGAAAAAGGCACGCCATATACTTTCTCACGAGCCTGCTCTTTGCTCAGTGATAATCCGCGTTCAATGGCTGCCTCTTGATACCACTGCGACAAACAATTTCGGCAGAATCCAGCCAAAATCATTAAATCAATATTTTGCACATCTGGGCGCTCAATCATCAGATGTTGTACTAATCGGCGGAAGGTTGCCGCTTCTAATTCAGTTTGCTGGCTTTGGCTAGTCATGGTATTACCTGTGAAGTTACGCGATAATAGAGTATCACTAGATTATCAAGGCGTATGCATGGCGGCGAAAGTCCTGGACGGTAAGCGGATTGCTGATACCTTATTAAGCGATTTGGCTATTCGTGTGCAAAATCGTGTGCTGGATGGCAAATCATGCCCGGGCTTGGCAGTGGTGTTGGTCGGTAACGACCCCGCCTCAAGCGTGTATGTTCGCAATAAACGCCGTGCCTGTGAGCGTGTAGGAATTCAAGCCTATGATTACGATCTTAGTTCAGACACCACAGATGAAGCGCTGCTTAAATTGATTGATCAATTAAACGCTGACCCAAAAATTCATGGCATTTTGATGCAATTGCCCTTGCCAGATGGCCGTGATGGCACATGGCTAATCGACCGTATTGACCCGAAAAAAGACGTGGATGGCTTTCACCCGATGAATGTTGGGCGTTTAGCACTGCGCCAATTTGGCCTGCGGCCTTGCACACCTAGAGGTATCACCACTTTGTTGGCATATACCGATCAGCCGGTGCGCGGCAAAAATGCAGTGATTGTGGGAGTTAGTAATCATGTTGGCCGGCCTATGGGCCTGGAATTACTGATTGCCGGCTGCACGGTAACCTCATGCCACAAATTTACACCAGTGGATGTTTTGGAAATGCAAATTCGTCAAGCCGATATTCTGGTGGTGGCGGTTGGTAGGCCGGCAATGATTCCTGGTGAATGGGTGAAAGTAGGAGCAGTGGTGATTGATGTTGGTATTAACCGCATGGACGATGGCCGCTTGTGTGGCGATGTGGCCTATGAAGCAGCCGCGCAACGTGCTAGCTGGATAACACCGGTTCCTGGCGGTGTTGGGCCAATGACAGTTGCCACATTAATGCAAAACACGCTTGAGGCTTGTGAAGCCATAGACGCATAATCTGAGCACAGTGGCACGCAATTCGGTATAATGGATTGCTTCACAAGCTCGGAGCTCTCTATGCTACGCATTCTCGCTGAAGCCCTCACGTTCGACGACGTTTCTCTTGTTCCCGCACACTCAATCATTTTGCCGAAAGATGTTCGCTTAGCAACACAGCTAACCCGCAATATCCGCATCAATCTACCTATCGTATCGGCCGCTATGGACACCGTAACCGAAGCTCGCTTGGCCATTGCCATGGCGCAATTGGGCGGTATTGGTATCTTGCATAAAAACATGACTTTAAGTGAGCAAGCCACACATGTGGCACAAGTGAAAAACTTTGAAGCAGGCGTTATTCGCGAGCCTTTCACAGTTAACCCAGAAACCACCATTGGCGAAGTGATAAAGCTTACCCGCGCACGCAATATTTCTGGTGTGCCAGTGGTTGATAACGGCCAGCTGGTTGGCATAGTGACTAGCCGCGATATGCGCTTTGAAACTAAGTTAGACGATCCAGTCCGCCACATCATGACCAAAAAAGATAAATTGGTTACTGTTCAAGAAGGCGCTAGCGACGAAGATGTGTTGGTATTGATGCATAAATTCCGCATTGAAAAAGTGCTGGTAGTTAACGATGCCTTTCAATTGCGTGGCTTGATTACCGTTAAAGATATTCAGAAAGCCCGCGATAACCCAAATGCCGCCAAAGACGACAAAGAACAATTGTTGGTGGGCGCTGCGGTGGGTGTCGGCGGCGATACCGAAGCGCGCGTTGAAGCATTGATTCAGGCTGGCGTGGATGTAATTGTAGTGGATACTGCGCATGGTCATTCGCAAGGCGTGTTGGAGCGTATTCGTTGGGTGAAGAAAAATTTTCCGAACGTGGATGTTATCGGTGGCAATATTGTTACCGCTGATGCCGCGTTGGCCTTAATGGATTACGGCGCAGATGCAGTGAAAGTAGGTGTTGGCCCAGGTTCAATTTGTACCACGCGGATTGTTGCCGGTGTTGGCGTTCCACAAATCACCGCCATTTCTATGGTGGCTGAAGTATTGAAAGGCAAAATTCCTTTAATCGCCGATGGCGGCATCCGCTATTCAGGCGATATAGCCAAAGCCTTGGCCGCTGGTGCATCTAGCATTATGATTGGTGGATTGTTTGCCGGCACCGAAGAAGCGCCTGGCGATGTGGAATTATTTCAAGGCCGAAGTTACAAAAGTTACCGCGGTATGGGTTCATTGGGCGCTATGGAAATGGGCAGCAAAGATCGCTACTTTCAAGATGCCTCCGATGCCGATAAATTGGTGCCAGAAGGTATTGAAGGTCGCGTGCCGTATCGTGGCCACTTAGGTTCGATTGTGCATCAATTAGCCGGCGGCGTTCGCGCTTCAATGGGCTATGTTGGTTGTGCCACTATTGAAGACATGCGCACTAAACCAAAATTTGTGCGAGTCACCAATGCCGGTGCGCGTGAGGCGCATGTACATGATGTGCAGATTACCAAAGAACCACCTAACTACCGTGCAGGTTGATGATGCAAGATATTCACAGCGACAAAATCCTCATTCTTGATTTCGGTGCGCAATACACGCAACTGATTGCCCGCCGTATTCGCGAGTTAGGTGTGTATTGTGAAATATGGGCTTGGGATCATAATCCTGAAGACATCGCTGCGTTTGGCCCAAAAGGCATCATTCTCTCCGGCGGCCCTGAATCCACCACTGAGCAAGATTCTCCGCGTGCGCCTCAGCAAGTTTTCGATTTGAACGTGCCGGTATTAGGCATTTGCTACGGCATGCAAACCATGGCTGTGCAGTTCGGTGGCAATGTTGAGTCT